>CAJXIT010000010.1 GCA_913054055.1 uncultured Thalassolituus sp. | reverse complement strand
ACAATGATGATTATTCCCCTTTGTTAAAATCAGAAAATTTTAAGCACATGGGGGCAGTATTTATTTTATCACTAGTCTCAGTAGCCGCTTCATTGGCGGGCGCAGAAATTTTAAAAAATCTTTTTAATTTAGCGAATACAGCCGCTGCAACCATTATACTATTGACCACGATTGGCATCGTATTTTCACTCAATAAAAAAATACGCAACCTCACTTTGGCCTACAAAATGGGCATGTATTTAATTTTAGTTTTTTGCATGACCGTAGCCTCTATGGCTGACCTGAAAAAAATATTAGAGTTTGACAGCACCGTTGCCATATTTTTATTTGGCACCGTTCTCGGCAGCTTAGTACTTCACGCCCTACTTTGTAAAATTTCAAAAGTAGACAGTGATACATTCATGGTCACATCGGTAAGCGCCATCTGCTCACCGCCATTTGTACCCATGATGGCAAAAGCATTAAAAAACCCTGACGTACTATTAAGTGGTATGACCACTGGGATCATCGGTTTTGCTTTAGGCAACTATTTAGGAATAAGCCTGGCGCTATTTCTGCAAAATACATAATAAACATAACAATAATAAATATTTACTTAATCACTCGTAAACGATGTGAGGGCCCCCATGACAAATACCACACATAAATCCATGCCTTCTTCTGGGCGAGAAGGCCAAGAGATTTTAACTCAACTGGATGCTTTTAAAGCAGAAGACCCCGAGTATAAAAATGGCAAGGTCTGGAGCCTTGTTTACTATATTGATGAAGCGCATCAAGAATTTTTAAAGGACGCTTATTTCAAATATTCGTCCGAGAATGGCTTAAATCCCACTGCATTTAAAAGCCTTAAAAAAATGGAAAGTGACGTCATCAGCGCCACCGCTGATATTTTAAACGGCACTGAAGAAGTCTGTGGTGTGGTGACGTCGGGGGGCACCGAAAGCTGTTTAATGGCGGTAAAGACTTATCGAGATATGGCACGAGATAAGCATGGTGTTAAAAATCCTGAAATGATTATCCCAGAAACCGCCCACGTGGCATGGTACAAAGCCAGTGAATATTTTAATGTAAAAATTCGCCAAGTTCCGTTAGATGACAATTTGGTTCCTGACTTAAAAAAATTAAAAAAAATGATCAACCGAAATACGGTCATGATTTTAGGCAGCGCACCCGAATACCCTCACGGAACCATTGACCCTATTGAAGCCATGGGAGAAATAGCACAAGCTAAACATATTCCTTTGCATGTGGATGCTTGTGTAGGTGGTTTTATTTTGCCCTTCATGGAAATGAACGGAGAAAATATTCCAAAATGGGATTACCGTGTGCCCGGTGTCACGTCCATATCCGCCGACATCCATAAATACGGTTATGCCGCAAAAGGGGCCAGCACTATTACCTACCGCAACTTAGATTACTTACGCTATCAAATGTTTGTACAACCCAATTGGTCTGGTGGTGTGTTTGCATCTTCCGCTTTACTGGGCACACGCCCTGGCGGTGGTTACGCTGCGGCATGGGCTGCATTGCAATATTTTGGTATTGAGGGCTATAAAAAATTAGCAGCAGAAACTCTTGAGGCAGTAAACAAAATCAAGCAAGCCATTAACGAAATTCCTGAGTTAGAAATCATGGGTAATCCACAAGGTCCACTGCTGGCTTATCAAGCCTGCGACCCTAACGTGAATATTTTTGCCGTTGGCGACCAAATGGATGAAAAAGGTTGGAAGGTCAATAAAAATCAAAAACCAGACGGCTTGCACGCCATGGTAACCGCACAGCACTTAAAAGTCGTGGATGATTACATCGCAGATTTAAAAGAAGCCGTTGCGACGGTCAAAGCCAATCCAGACTTGGCCAACCAAGGGGGGGCGGCAACCTATGGCATGATCGCCCATGTACCATTACGAGGAATGATTAAAAAGAAAGTACTAGAAATGTATTCCGACATGTATCGCGCAGGTGGTGGTGAAATGAATTTGTCGGCCACAGAAACCGACATGCAAGAAGACAACAAAGAAAAAGGACTAGTTGACCGTTTGTTAACTTGGTATGTGAATCGACAAACCAAGAAAGCACATAAGTAATGTTCACTTAACTCACAAACAATAAAAAGAGAGGATAGCCTCTCTTTTTTATTGTCCTTAAAACTGCTTAGTTTCGTTAATTGTATGCAGGGATTTTTTGATCAAGTTCAACTGTATTACATACCCGCGCCTCAACAAATCTATTTTCTAAGAATTTTCCATATTCTTCACTGTTTCCAAAGTCACCAGAAAATTCTTTGTCTTTTCTGTATGCCACCTTACCGTTAATAATAGTGGCGTCTATGGCATCATCATTACGCTTTACTAAACGATCAATACCAAATCCTTCCATAGGTGCTTCACTGACCTCATCTATATCATCATATAGTCCATTAGGATTCATAATCACCACATCAGCTCGATCGCCTACACGAATATGACCGGCATCTAAACCAAACCAATCGGCAAGGTCCCCCGTTAATTTATGAATCGCTTCACCGTCCGTCATAAAAGGAGCGCCGCTTAACTTAGCATCTTGTACATACTTCAACATTCTTAATGGAAAGTTATACATGGCCAAAGAGCGAATGTGTGCACCACTGTCACCAAATCCAATGTGTGTAAAAGGGCTGGCAATTAATTTGTGCATAATATGCGGACGTGCATTACTGTAGTTGGTCATCCAACGCAATGCATCTTTATGCTTTGTAGCCAAATCAAAGTACGCATCTACAGGGTCTACGCCGTATTCGTCCCCCACTTGTTTGAAATTTTTACCTACTAAGCTTTCATCTGGACAGTGAGTAATCCACCCATCACTAAAATCCCTATGCCACAAACCCACTGTAAAAATTTCAGACACATGCTTTTTAAATTCTGCTCGAAACTCAGGTTCATTGATTTTCTGATACAGTTCATTTTCATCTTTCGTATCTCGCAATAGCGCGCCGGTTTCAAACTCTTCAAACGCGTTTACGTTTAAGCCTTCTAAGTGCACTTGAAAAGGCGCAGGTAAGGTTTGCCAACGGTAATCACCACGTAATATTTTATTGGCTAACCAGCCACTGGTCCGAGTAATTATATGCAGCAATGGATTCGATTTTAAATCCAGTGCCGTTAACATGGTCACTTTCATTGGGCGTCTGAACAATCCATGGGCCTGCCAAAGAAAACCGAACACATTAATTTTTTTAATGGCATCCGGTGTCCCTTGTAAAATTGCGTTGCGCTTTCTTAATATCTTGAATAACCGTTTAAATTCCCACCAGGTTGAAAACGTCGATGGCAACGGTTGACTCCAAGCCCGGTCTCCGTCCATTTTATCTAGCTTGGTTGTCATCATAGACATGCCTAAGCAACCGACATCCAATGCTTCTTCTAGCATGCGCTCCATGGCTTGCATTTCAATTTCAGTGGGTTTGTTATCACTGGTGGCTCGTTCAACCCCCATGGCTGCAACACGCATATCACTGTGGCCAATGAATGAACATACATTAGGCCCTAAGGTATGTTGATCATAAAACTCACGATAACCTTTGGCGTCTTTCCACGTTTTCTTTTCATTTAAAATGGGCAATACCGCTTCACGAGGCACTGCCTCAACTCGGGTAAATAAATCAGAACAATCTTCTGGTTCTGAATTAATCATCGAAATCGAGCACGATCCAATGGCCACAGTGGTCACACCATGTCGAACCGATTCTTTAAGTGCAGGGGCGGCGACCACCTCTGCATCATAATGGCTGTGAATTTCTAGAAACCCTGGTGTTACCCATTTTCCTTTTGCATCAAGTACATCCTTTGATTGTTCTTCAGGAATCGATTCCTTTGACACCTTTACTATTTTTCCATTATGAATGGCTATATTTGCCAATTCACCTTCGCAACCTGATCCATCAAAATATGTTCCGTTTTTTATTATTATGTCATACATAGTTCAAGCCTATTTTAGGTATCAAGCACATAACCTTGGGTAACCAAGTTAATGCCCATCAGAAATAAAAGCGCGTACACACTTTTTTTAAACAATATTTCATTTACTTTGCTATGTAGGTAGCTCCCCAGTTTTATGGCCACGTACATAATTGGAATAGCCGCCATCACAAAAGGCATAACCGGCTGTAACCTTCCATCTATTAAGAACAGAAACGCCAGCACGATATTTAAACTGAATAAACACACCAATACCGTGGCTCGAAACTGAGTTTTATTCGTTCTGAATTTAGCAACTGCGTAAACCAATAAGGGGCCACCGCTGGCAAATATGCCGTGACTTAGCCCAGACAGTAGTGTTAACAATTTCATTTTAAAATTATCAGGTCTATTTTCAGTTTTACCATTTTTAGATTCGATATTGGATCGTACAAAGAAAACCTTTAATTCCAATACCGAAATGCCAATCACAAAAAATCCCAATAGCGATTTCAGTAGACTTTCATCAAGCATGGGTTTTAGCCCGTAACCTAATATCATGCCAATAAACGTACCTGGTAAAATGATTTTAAAAGCTAACTGTTTATTAAATCCCTTGTGAAATTTTGCAACTAACACACCGGCAAACAAAATATTTGAAAACACTAAAAAAGGTAAAATCTCATCAATGGAATAAAACATAATGCCTAAGGAAAGCGCGATGACCGTACTGCCAAACCCGGTTATAGTTTGCACCGTATAGGCAAACAATATAATCATCGCAAACAATGCACCTATTTCATCAAAAGCCATCTCTGTTTACTCAGCCTGCTTAACAATGGCTGATGATATGCCTTGCGGATGGTTTGGTGGTATTCGTGACCAAATGCTTGACAAGATTAAACCACTGACTAAATGCCACACCCCCCAAAAGGCTGCGATTAATAACATGCCTGATGCATTTGGAACAAATGTAAAAATAATCACTAAGGCTAAAGCGCCATTTTGAATGCCGACCTCAAGTGCAATGGATCTTCTATCCGCTTCTGGTAGCTTCATTAACATGGCACCTGAATACCCTAAGAAAATGGCCAATCCGTTATGAGCCACCACAAGTACAAAAAATAAATCAAAATATTCTAAAAACTGATCGGTATTCTTTAAAAATGCCAAGCCTGCTAATGCCACCATCACTGACATGGCAATCATTCTTAATGGCTGTTCAACTTTTCGAGAAAGCATGGGGAAGCGCTGCCCCACCAACATGCCTAAAATAAGCGGCAAGCCCAACACCAAAATAACCAAAAGCAACAGGCCTGTGGTATCCATGGCAATGTCAGTCAGTAAGGGCCGTGTCATTGGGTTTAGCCAAGCATAAAATGCAAAGTTAAATGGCGTCATAATCGTGGCCGCCAAACTGGATACCGCCGTCATAGATACCGAAACGGCCACATTGCCTTTTGCCATCCAAGCCATGATATTGGAAAAGGTGCCACCAGGGCACGATGCCACCAAAATCATGCCCATGGCCAGCATAGGGTCAATGGCCAACACCCAAGTTACTAGGCAAGTCATGGCAGGCAGTATTAAAAACTGAAGCAGCAACCCAATGACTGGCGCCTTTGGGTTTTTGATAATGCGTTTGAAATCGTCAAATTTTAGTTCCAGTGACACACCAAACATCATGAGTGCAATCATGATGTTTAATGCCACTAAACTTTCTGGGTTGAAATCTATATTGATAGGTTCCATAAAACACTCGATTTATTTTTATTATTGTTAATCGTACTGCTTTTTTCGGTGTTACTGATTGATTGTTTTCACTGGCCTATGCGTCTAACTCACTAGCGAATTTCTTGCTCATGTTTTTTAAGAAGACATCTGGCAAAAGTTTATATAACACAGACGCAAACCAAGTAAATTTATTTGGAAACAATCGTTCCTTCCCTTTTTGATGGGCGGCCACTATGGCATCGGCCACTGCTTCAGGGGAGCCTAAACCGCCAATCATAGAACGAGCATGCGTGGCTTTCTTGCCATCATGACCCAATGCATTCACCTCAATAGGAGTATCTAAAAAGCTTGGGTATACCATTAAGATTTTCACACCATATTGTTTGACTTCACAGCGCATCACTTCAAAAAATTGATGCAACGCACTTTTCGCAGCGCAATATCCAGCACGGCCCAATACCGGCATCCAGCCAGCCATGGAACTCACATTAATAATGGTGCCGTGTGAAGATTTTAATAATGGTAAAGCGGCCACGGCTAATTCCACTGGGCCTTGATAATCAACAGCCATTACCTTTCTAAAAACAGATGGCTGTGTTTTTTCCACTAATGATCTATGGGTAATGCCGGCATTATTGATCAATACATCTAAGCGTCCAAACTGCTTTTGAATAGACTCTACCAAGTCAGTGATGGCTTGCTGGTCTGTGATGTCCGCAACCACCGTCATAACTTTGTTTGCTTGTGAAAGGCTGGATGATACCTGCTTGGCTTTTTCAGCCAGTAGTTCTGATTGCACGTCCATCATAACCACCACATGCCCTAAGGCAGCGTAACGCTGTGTCAGCGCCCAACCTAGCCCGCTTGCGGCACCTGTAATCAATATAACGTTTTCAGTGGTAGGCATGAGTGGGCCTCTTTTTATTGTTTAAAGTACAATATACCCGCGGATAATTCTGCAATCTTGACCGAATATGGCTTTTATTGGCGTATAAAGATAATTTTTGAGCCTAACTCTATCTAAAGCCGCCAGCTGAATACGCTAGAGTTGAGGAATCAAATCTTCTTCATTTTTGATCACCCACAAAAAAGCCCACTGAAAAGTGGGCTTTGCAGATTTAACACACTCTCACTTATGGAATGTGGTCTAACTCGTCTTCTTCTGTCTCAGGGGGGATCAAATCTTCACGTGTGATATTCATGGCTAACAGTACGTTGGCAGCCACATAAATCGAAGAATAGGTACCCACAACCACACCTATGGTCAAAGCCAATGCGAACAGGTGAATGATTTCACCACCTACCCATAGCAAGGCGATCAACACCAATAAGGTTGTGAAAGAGGTCACCAAAGTACGACCCAGTGTTTGGGTTAACGAACGATTCACAATATCAATCGATGCCATTTGACGAATAATACGGAAGTTTTCACGAATACGATCCGATACAACAATGGTATCGTTAAGTGAGTAACCAATTACTGCTAACAAAGCGGCTAATACGGTTAAATCAAATTCAAACTGGAAAACACTGTAAATACCCAAGATGATAATTACGTCGTGAATCAAAGCCACTACTGCGCCAATTGAGAATTTAAATTGGAAACGCGCCGCTACATAAAGCATCACAATAGCCAAGGCTAACAATAAGGCTAAACCACCTTGATCTCGTAGCTCTTCACCCACTTGCGCGCCCACAAATTCGGCACGGCGTAATTCCACTGTTTCGCTGGCACTCTCTTGTAGTACCACCAAAACTTCATCACCGATGTTTGCACGGTACGATTCACTCATGCGAACCAGAACATCTTGCTCACTGCCAAAATGCTGAACCACCACATCTTGATAACCTTTAGCATCAAGCGTGCTGCGAATTTCGCTCACGTTGGCTGAATTTTCATAGGCCACTTCAACCAGTGTACCACCAGTAAAATCCAGGCCCAGTTTTAAACCTTGATAGGCCAACGACCCAATAGAAATTAAAACTAAAACAATAGAAAGGGCCGCGGCAATTTTGCGCGCACCCATAAAGTTATAATCTTTTATTTGATCAGTCATGACTATACCCCTGCACCGATAGAAATTCTTTCAAGGCGACGACCACCATAAATTAAATTCACCATGGCACGAGTCACAACAATGGCTGTAAACATAGAGGTGATGATACCGATCGACAGCGTTACCGCGAATCCTTTAATTGGGCCTGTACCCACAGCAAATAAAATTACCGCCACAATCAAGGTGGTTAGGTTGGCATCAAAAATGGTTAAGAATGCTTTATCGTAACCACTGTGGATGGCCTGCTGAACATTTAAGCCGGATTTCAATTCTTCTTTTATCCGCGCAAATATGAGCACGTTAGCATCCACCGCCATACCCACCGTTAATACGATACCCGCAATACCTGGCAAGGTTAGGGTCGCGCCTAAGATAGACATCACCGCCATCAATAAAACTAGGTTAATGGTTAACGCAATATTGGCAATCACACCAAATACACGGTAATACACAATCATAAAGATCAGTACCATGGCCAAACCAATTTGCACACTGGTCACACCCAGTTCGATATTTTCTTTACCCAGACTAGGGCCAACAGTACGCTCTTCTACAAAGTACATTGGCGCGGCTAATGCACCTGCACGAAGTAGCAAAGCAAGTTCAGATGACTCACCGGCTTCTAGGCCTGTGATACGGAAGCTGCTACCCAACGCACTTTGGATGGTGGCTAACGAGATGATTTTCTTTTCAACGTATTTATCTTCTACAACCACTTCTTTGCCATCTTGCATTTCGTAACGAGTACGCACTTTATGCTCAACAAACAAAATACCCATACGGCGCTGAATGGCTTTTTTAGTTACTTTACCCATCATGGCACCGCCGGTGCCGTCTAAGGTGATGTTTACTTGTGGCTGACCATTTTCATCAAAAGAAGGTTGAGCGTTAGACACATTATCGCCGGTTACGATCAATGCTTTTTCTAAACGAGCCTTAGTACGGCCCGGTGTTGGGTTTTTATACGAAAACTCTTCTGTGCGGAAACGACTTGCACTGGGCATGGCTTCTAAACGGAATTCAAGGTTAGCGGCTTTACCTAAGATCTTTTTCGCTGCCGCTGTATCTTGTACACCTGGCAATTCAATTACGATACGGTTACGGCCTTGACGCTGTACCAATGGTTCAGCCACACCTAATTCGTTTACACGGTTTCGAATGGTGGTTAAGTTTTGCTTAAGAGCATAATCTTCAAATTCTTTCACTTTCGCTGACGTGAGCGCTAGGTTGATCCAAAACCCATCATCTTTATCCGTGGTATTGGTGACAAATTCAGGGAACTCACGGCGAATATGGGTTTCAGCATCATCACGTAACTGTTCTTTTGCAAATTTCACATCAATGCTGTTTTCTTTGCCAACCGCTACACGCTTATATCGCAGCTTTTCTTCACGCAAACTGCGTTTAACGGCATCGCGATAGTTGGTCATGCGCAGTTTCAAAAACTCCGCCATATCCACTTCCATTAAAAAGTGAACACCACCACTTAAATCCAAGCCTAAAGTCATTGGGCCTGCACCAAAATCCATTAGCCACTGAGGCGTGGTTGGCGCTAGGTTAAGGGCCACGATGAAGCCATCCCCTAAATTGCGCTGAATCAAGCCTTTAGCTTGTAGTTGCTGTTCGGCATCTTTTACACGAATCAGTGCCGTTTTACCTTGCTGAAGCTCTTCACCAAAATATTCAACACCGCCTTCTTTTAACACTTTTAGGGCTTTATTCAGTGTGTACTCGTCTACCGCATCACCGCTTTTGGCCGGGGTGATTTGCACCGCAGCATCCGGTGGATATAGATTGGGTAATGCGTAGATCACGCCCAGAGTGCTGACAATTAGGATCAGCATGTATTTCCAAATGGGGTACTTATTCAACATAAGTGATTTCCTAGCTTGGCCTGTTGAAAGCCCTATCGCATCTTTGCGCTAGCAGGCCAACATCGTGGTTTATTGTTTTAAATTCTTGGGTGATAAATACAGTCATCCCCGCAAGGGCGGGGATCTGTATTGCCATTAGGGTCGTTTACCCTATGGCGTTGTTTATAAGCGCTGTTTACGCTTACAACTTAAAAAGTAAATTAGCCGTTAATAGACTTAATTGTACCTTTAGGCAGTGCAGCAGCAATGGCTTGCTTTTGAACTGGGAATTCAACGTTATCCGCTACTTTGATTACTGTGAACTCGTCTGTCACTTTAGTGATTTTTCCAACGATGCCGCCAGATGTTACCACTTCAGAACCTTTTTCTAGGCCACCTAAAAGTGCTTTATGCTCTTTAGCGCGCTTAGATTGTGGACGCCATAGTAGGAAGTAAAAGATTAATACAAAACCACCTAAGAAGATTAATTGCTCAATACCCGCACCGGCTGGTGCAGCTGCGCCTTCTGCAAATGCAGACGCTGAAAACAAAGTGGCTAATAGAAGTGTCAATTTAGACATTGTGACTTTCCTTACTCTTTTCGAGTACTGCTTTAAATAAACTGTTTTATGTCAGCCCCAATAATGGGGCTGATTTATTACTTTTAAAGGTGCTTGCTGACCATATTAGAAGCTCACACCCATAATTTAATTTTTCGGCCAGAGGGCTGGCCTCCTACGAGTGCACCCTGTGCACGATCCACCATTATTCGGCCAATGGCGGCACCGGCAAGCCTCTTTTTGCGTAAAACGCTTCAACCATATCAACCGTCAGATTCAAAGTTATTCGGCTAACGGAGGCACTGGTAAGCCTCTTTTTGCGTAAAACTCTTCAACAAAGGCGGTCAGATTACCTTCATCAAGGGCTTTGCGCAATCCAGCCATAACCGTTTGGTAAAAATGAAGGTTATGTATGGTATTTAACATGCTGCCTTGAATCTCTTTGCACTTATCTAAATGGTGTAAATAAGCACGGCTGAAGTTCTGACAGGTGTAACAATCACAGGTTTCATCAATGGGACCGTGATCGGTTTTATTGGCCGCATTTCTTAGCTTTAATACACCGGTATCAATGAATAAGTGGCTGTTTCGAGCGTTACGAGTAGGCATCACACAGTCAAACATATCAATGCCGCGACGCACACCTTCAACCAAGTCTTCTGGCTTGCCCACACCCATTAGGTAGCGTGGTTTGTTCTCTGGCATTTTGTGAGCGGTATGGTCCAGTATGCGCACCATATCTTCTTTTGGCTCACCTACTGATAAACCGCCAATGGCGTAACCATCAAAACCAATTTCTTCCAAGCCTTCTTGGCTCACATCACGCAGGTCTTCGTACATACCACCTTGAATGATGCCAAATAAGGCTGACTCACTGTCACCGTGGGCGTCTTTTGAGCGTTTGGCCCAGCGCATGCTCATTTCCATGCTGTCTTTGGCTTCTTTGTGAGTCGCCGGGTATGGCGTGCATTCATCAAAGATCATCACGATATCACTGCCTAGAGCGGCTTGAATTTCCATGGACTTTTCAGGGGTCAGCTCAACCTTGTCGCCGTTTACAGGGCTTTGAAACGTCACCCCTTTTTCAGTGATCTTACGCATCTTACCAAGGCTGAAAACTTGAAAGCCGCCACTGTCCGTCAGAATAGGCTTATCCCACTGCATAAAGTTATGCAGGCCACCTGCTTGTTTAATAATCTCAGTGCCCGGGCGAAGCCAAAGGTGGAAAGTATTACCCAAGATGATCTCAGCACCTGTGGCTTTTACATCACGAGGCAGCATCCCCTTCACACTGCCATACGTGCCCACAGGCATGAATGCAGGGGTTTGAATATCACCACGAGGAAAACTCAAAGAACCGCGACGGGCTTTGCCCTCAGTCTTTTTTAAATCGAACTTCATAAAACTCATCATTCATTCCTTATCCGATAACCGCCCTATGTTGCCTACATGGAAGTAGGTACGTCGTTTATGCCAGGAGCAAATAAACGTGCACTACATTGATGTAGGTATGCCCCATGTGCAGGATGCACAACATGGGGCCGCCTTGGGCAGCTCATCAAAATTGTTAGTTTTAAAAAGCCCTATGTCACCTCGGGCCATCTATTTATTTCAGTGCCTTACGGCATCTTAAGAAAAGTAGGTCTAGCTACTGATCCCAAAGGCTTTCAGCCTCTAAATTCTTGGTTAAAAACATGGCATCGCCATAACTGAAAAAGCCGTATTTTTCTTTTACAGCTTCATTATAGGCATTCAAAACAGGTCCACGCCCAGCAAAGGCACTGACCAACATAATCAGGGTAGATTCCGGAAGATGGAAATTAGTCACCAAGGCATCCACTGTTTGAAACTCATACCCAGGGAAAATGAAGATCTCGGTCTCTCCGGCATACGGTAAAATTTTCCCCGCCGCCAGCGATGCTTCTGTTGTACTGGCGCTCTCTAAAGATCGAACCGTGGTAGTACCCACTGCAATTACACGCTTGCCTGCTGCCTTAGTGGCCTGAATAGCATCGCAGGTAGCTTGCTCAACTTCTAAGTATTCACTGTGCATTTTATGGCTGTGCACATCATCCACTTTTACAGGCTGAAACGTACCTGCACCCACATGCAGGGTAACAAATGCCGTGCTTACACCCTTGCTTGCTAGCTTCTCTAAAAAGGCTTCGTCAAAATGCAGACCAGCGGTTGGGGCGGCCACTGCACCGGGTGTTTTGTTATAAACCGTTTGATAGCGTTCACGGTCACTTAGCTCATCTTCTCGTTCCATATACGGAGGGAGCGGCATGTGTCCAACAGTCTCTAACCAATTCACAAGATTAGTGCCTTCAGGTAACACAAAGCGTAATTCAAATAATGCATCTTGGCGCCCAGTTACTTCTACCTGACAACCCTCAAGAATGATCACTGTACCTGCCTTAGGTGCTCGACTGCATTTAATATGACTCAGGGCAGTATCGTCGCCGGTTACTCGCTCGATCAAAGCCTCTAACTTGCCGCCGCTTTCTTTTTGACCAAATAAGCGGGCCGGAATCACTCGGGTATTGTTAAATACCATCAAATCACCGGGCTCGACTAAATCCAGCAAATCCATAAACTGCTTATGGGCCAGCTCACCGTCTTGCAGGCACAGCAAGCGACTGCTGCTGCGCACTTCTTGGGGATAGCGGGCAATCAGCTCATCGGGCAGATCAAAACTAAAATCACTGGTTTTCATGAACAACATAGAATCAGGGTAAATAATGGGCGCGAATTATACCCAAGGGGTCAGGTAATGGCCATTGAGATTGCCCGTTGAAACAATAAAGAATCAAACCAATCGGGCGCAGGACACCTTCACACACAGATTAGATGATCACCACAGTTATGAGCGCAGCTCTTAAGTGATCGGCAAAAGCGTAAAATTGCCTTGCAAACCATTGACTCATAAGCACTTGCTGGTATGATGCCTGCCACTTATTTATGGCTTGCGAGCCGACTCTCAAAGCGGAGTGAATAAGTTTGATGAGAAATCATCAGTATGGTTTTACAAGCCTATAACTTGTAGATAGTGTCGGCGTGGTCCAAATCAAAAATGCGTATACACGTATACTTGGGACTCCAAAGGCAAATAGGTAATACAAAGCCTTTAAATATTGTATGCAGTGCCGGTGTGGTGAAATTGGTATACACGACGGATTCAAAATCCGTTGCCTTCGGGCGTGGCGGTTCAAGTCCGCCCACCGGTACCACTTATTCTAAGAAGCCCCTTTCAGAAATGAATGGGGCTTTTTTTGTACCTGCCTTAAAGCAATACGATACAGATCAAATCTAATTAGCGCTTAAAGCCTCTACCCTTAATTAACCAAAATCTCGTCTACACTTTAATAGTCTTCAACTGTATTTCTATTATTGCCTATATGACCCTTGTGGAATATATCAACCGCATACTGCGAGCCCTGCTGAATTTACCGATTAGCCTGAAGATTTTGGCCTCTACAGGAATTATATTAACGCTAGGCATCGCATCGTCAGATTGGCTTTTATACCAAAAAGCTGAGCAGATGCTGATGGAGTCCGCCTGGAAAGGGATGCAGCAATCCCTTAAGCAGCAAAGTGAACGGATTACTCAATATCTAGACAATGCTCGCCACGATGCAATTTTTCTTAGCCATTCCCCTACTACGCAACAATTGATCCATGACCTTGATCAAGAACAAGCGGTTAGAGAGCAAAGCTTAAATCGATTAGCGGCTCAGTTCTCTGGTCTCATTGAAGAAAAGGGCTATCTTCAAATTCGGTTAATTGATCTTGAAACTGGAATGGAAATAGTTCGGGTTGACCGACCTAAAGGAGACAAATTAATACCGACCATCACTCCAAAAGATCAACTGCAAAATAAAATGGCGAGCCTGTACGTGCAAGCTGGCCAAAATCTAAAACAAGAAGAAGTGTATACATCCGAGATTAATTTAAATAAAGAGCATGGAAGAATTGTCGAACCATTAGAGCCTACACAGCGTTTTGCTGTGGGTGTGTTTTCAGAGCATACAAAAATACACAAGCTATCCGCTGCACGTGTTGCAGAATACATAAGACGATTTGATATTGAGCTGACCACGTCAACCATTCGAGCTGCGCAAACAGGCAACTTAGTTTGGCAGGAACATTATAATTATACCGCTCAAAGGCTTGATTTAGCATTACAAGAAGCTAGGCGTATGTTAAATGATCGCTCCGAGGATTTTGTTAACTCTATTAGCCTAGCAAATAATGCGTTAATAAAAATTGAAAGCGAAACGTTTGATTTGGTTTCACAAGGGAAAGTCGATGAAGCAGAAACGCTCATTACAGGCTCTGCATACTTAGACTATAAAAAGGAATACCAAAAAACATTAAATAGGCTAATTAAACATCTAGCCCCTCTGGAAGATATTGAACTAGGAAAGAAACCAAAAGCGATTATTGTAATCAACACCAACTTTCAAGATATATTAAGTTCATTTAGATCCATCAGAACGCACGAAACCATACTTACTAATCAATTGGGTGAGTTTTTATATCACCACGATAAAGACAAACAGTTTTCATTCGAATTCAACAAAAAACAAACAAGCCTTAAAAATGAAGAACCTCATGTTTGGGAGCATTTAAGCAATGGCGTAAAAGAAAGGCTCATATTTGATCAGCACGATGAATTGCATGCATCTCAACGAGTATTTTTTGGTGATTCAAAAAATAAACAGTTTTTAGGTCTGGTATTAGCAAAGAAAAAACAAGATGTTCTGGCACCTGCCAAGCAATTAGGATTACATGCATTATCGATTGCATTCATTGCCATTATTTCGTCCCTACTTCTCACGCTATACATTATCCGCCGACAAACTAAGCCCATATCAGAATTAACCAATCATGCACTTAGAATTTCATCAGGCGACTTAACTGAAAACCTTCCTGTTTATGGCCGAAACGATGAAGTCGGTAAACTCACTTTTGCATTTACTAATTTAATCAATAAGCTCCAAGTACAAATCCGCTCTTCACAATTGCAAGCTCAAGAAATTAAAAGCCTTAACAGCGACCTTGAAATTAAAATTATGGAACGAACAGCTAGCTTAGAAGAAGCTTCGATCAAAGCGGAATCTGCATCGACAGCCAAGAGTGAATTTTTAGCCACTATGAGTCATGAGATACGCACACCATTAAATGGCATGCTAGGGATGGCACAACTTTTATACAAAACTCAATTAGATGCTAAACAACAAGACTATGTCAAAACGATCAATCATTCAGGGGATGCCCTATTAACCATTATCAATGATATTTTGGACTTTTCAAAAATCGAATCTGGTAAACTTGAAATAGAACCTATTCAGTTCAATCTTGAAGAGGCTTTGCATGAAGCCATTCAACTCATGTCATCACGAATTGCTGAAAAAAATATTACGCTTTCAGTTAACTATCAAGACCATCTTCCTAAGCACTTCAATGGTGACTTAGGTCGGATCCGACAAATAATTTTGAATCTATTAGGTAATGCTATTAAATTTACCTCCAAAGGTGGCGTAGTGGCCTCAGTACTTTCTGAAAATGAAACTCAAGATAAAAATGGGACAACACATCACCTGAAAATTTCTGTTACCGATACCGGTATTGGGATTTCTCAATCTAATCAAGACAAGCTTTTTAAAGCATTTCAGCAAGCAGACACCAGTACTACGAGAAAATTCGGCGGCACAGGCTTAGGGCTTGCCATATGTAAGAAGTTAATAGAATTAATGGGCGGAAGCATTGGTTTAAACAGCAAAGAAGGTGAAGGCTCTGAATTCTGGATTCGATTAAAACTACCTACTGTTATCCCAACAAAGTCTGACAACCATAATGAACATAATAGCAATGAAAGTATTGCTAGCCACCCATTAGATCAGGTGCTTGAAGGTAACGTTTTATTAGTGGAAGACAACCTTATCAATCAATGTGTTGCACAAGATATGATCGAGCAAACAGGGCTAAAGGTTGATATAGCCGACAATGGCCTAAAGGCTATTCAGCTTTGGAAACAACACCATTATGACTTGATTTTGATGGACTGCCTAATGCCTGAAATGGATGGATTTGAGGCCACCCGTCAGATTCGCCTATTAGAGAATGATAAACACATCCCCATTATTGCGCTCACTGCCAATGTGCTTAAGTCAGACCAGCAAGCCTGTAAAGATGCCGGCATGGATGATTTTCTGGGTAAGCCCATTGATTTAAATAAGCTCTATCAAACCCTTAAAAAATGGCTAGAAGCCTCTTCCTAAAAACACTTATATCGCATGCTGCTATGTCTCAAGCGTATATGGCCATGTGTTGATATTTGGTATCACTCCTAATCCATCTGCCTTCTATCAATTAAAACACCTTTGTTTTTATTTGAAGATATAAAACATTAGTAAGAAAGGCCTTTTTTGAAACGTATTTATTCAATTGAAAGGAGGTTACCGCAGCCCTTCCAGCTTTAATTTACTCAGGGCCTAGGCTATGATTACACTCTGATTTAAACATTCTAATTAAAGGTATCAATATGCGTGCACTATGGACAGTTGCCCTACTTGTTGTCTCTCTGACCACACAGGCTCAATCATTAGAAGATGTTATCTATAAAAAAGATGGTTCCGTATTACGGGGGACACTTGTAGAGCAAGATTTCGAGAACGGTCGATATAAGATCCAATTGCAAGGTGGTAGCCTTTTTAGCATTAATAAAGACGACATTGAAAAAATCACGAAAGAAATGCCTATTGCATCAACCACCATTCCAAGTAATGGCATCAATATCAATATTGAAAACAACCCGAACATTATTCAAAGTCCTGTAATTCATCAACAACCTGCTATGAATAATGGCTTCGGTGTAACCTCTGAAAAAAGCAAACCAAAAAGTGTTGTTTATATTGGATCCTTAGGTAAATCAGTTATGGATGATGGAGGTGATAATGGGTACAACTACACAGGTTTAAATTTAGCGTATCAAGCTAACGCTTCTGAGCACATTGCGCTTTATACGGCAATTAACATTGGGAAGTTATCAACGGTTACCAGAGGTGGCGTTGAACAAGATGTCTCTGGATATAGCGATGAAAAGTATCGCTCAATTGAACTTGATGCATTGCTATCTACAAATAACTATCAAGGATGGCAGTTTTATACCGGACTTGGATTGTTTACCGAGAAATACTCAGACACTGAATCGATCAATGGTACAAATTTTATTTTGGGAATGGGATACAGCTGGAAAACACTACAAGCACAGTTACGAGTAGCCATTAATAACAGCGAAGACTACAACGATGAATACGGTCACTCCACCGCAAATTTACAACTTGGATTTAACTTTTTATAAATAGCATGTCAAAAAAACAATCTAATACGAAATATCAAAACGAATCACGCATTCAAGTAACCAACGCAGGTCCATTAGTTCGCCTGGCAGCTTTTTTATATGACAGCCTATTAATGCTCGCCATGTGGTTTGTGATTGGGGGCGTATTTGTTGCAGCAAATGGTGGCGAAGGCGTGAGCCAAAATAATCCTTTTTTGCCTAGCTTAATGTTTGTAATTTGGATTTGGTTCAACTTGCACTTTTGGCGCCGAGGCGGACAAACCTTGGGGATGCGTTCGTGGCGCTTGCGCTTATTAAGCACAACTGGAAAGCCCTTAACCTATATTCAATGCTTATTAAGATTGGTAATGGCCGTCCCTTCTTTCGCGTTATTTTTCTTAGGTTATATTTGGGTACTCATCGATAAAGAAGGTTTAACCTGGCATGACAGGTACAGCGAAACCCGTGTGATTCGTGAGCCAAAGAACTGATATTTTCAACTGAATTAAGAGCATACAAAAAGGATCAACCATGTTGACCCTTTTTAATTTCAGCTAAGAAACTATTTTAAAAATAATTGATAAGCTGGGTTATCCGTTTCTTCCCAAAATGGGTAAGCTACTTCTTCTAAATAGCTTTTCAATTCCTTTTTCTCTTTACTTGGTACTTGCAACGCCACCAGCACACGACCATTTGCCGCACCATGATTGCGATAGTGGAACATAGAAATATTCCAGCGCTTGCCAAGGGTTTTCAAAAACGCCAACAAAGCACCTGGGCGTTCTGGGAATTCAAAGCGATAGACAATTTCATCTGCTACCGATTCAGGTGCGTGACCACCCACCATATGACGGATGTGATATTTAGAAATTTCATTTTCACTTAAATCCACAACCGCATAGCTTTTGGCTTTTAGCTCGGCTAGCAACGCAGGCTCGCCTCCATCAGCCACTTTCACGCCCACATAAATCTGGGCTTGATCGTCTTTGCCATAGCGATAATTAAATTCTGTAATTGGACGTCGACCTAAGATATTACAGAAGGTTTGAAAGCTGCCCGGCTTTTCAGGAATGGTAACCGCCATTAATACTTCACGACCCTCACCTACTTCTGCCATTTCACTCACATAACGCAAGCGATCGAAATTCATGTTGGCACCGGATTCAATGGCCATTAAGGTTTTACCTTGTATGCCAGTGCGCTCCACGTATTTTTTCAACCCTGCCACGCCTAGTGCCCCAGCTGGCTCTGCCACGCTGCGGGTATCATCAAAAATGTCTTTAATAGCGGCACACAATTCATCCGGGGTAACGGTGATCACTTCATCGATATGGTCTTTGCACACCTGCCATGTGTGTTTGCCGATCTGAGCCACGGCCACGCCATCCGCAAAGATGCCCACATGGGGCAAAGTGACTCTGCGACCGGCTTTCATGGCTGCAGCTAAACAGGCGCTTTCTGTGCTTTCTACTGCAATCACTTTGATTTCAGGTCGTAAATACTTCACGTATGCGGCAACCCCAGCGGCGATACCGCCGCCACCCACAGGAACAAAGATGGCATGTACGTCACCCGTATGTTGACGCAGCATCTCCATGGCAATGGTGCCCTGACCTGCAATGACATCAGGATCATCGTATGGATGGATGTAGGTCATGCCCTTTTCTTCAACCAGCTTTTGACTGTGGGCAAACGCTTCATCAAACGTATCCCCATGCAATACCACCTTGCCGCCACGGGCTTTGCATGATGCCACTTTGATTTCAGGGGTGGTTCTTGGCATAACGATGGTCGCTTTAATGCCAAGCTTTTGTGCGGATAACGCCACACCTTGCGCATGATTACCCGCACTGGCTGTCACCACGCCATTGGCTAGCTGTTCAGGAGATTTTTTAGAAATGCAGTTATAAGCACCACGGCATTTAAAGCTGTAAACCGGCTGCTCGTCTTCGCGCTTAATTAAAATATCGTTGCCCAAACGCTGTGTTAAGAAGGGTGCAGGTGACAGTGGGGTTTCCACAGCCACATCATAAACATTGGCTTCAAGTATGCGCTTGATGTAGTTGTCGGCCATTTGGGCGGTGCCTTAGGTTAGGTAAATCAATAATTGTTGAGCATTGTAACCATTTATTTAAGGTTTTTCTTGGGTGCATGCAAGTGGGTTGGCTATAATTCGCTTAATCTCAATATAAATCCAATGTGAACTTGAAAAACACCATGACTCAAGACGAATTAAAGCAGGCCGTTGACCAAGCCGCTGTTGATTACATCAAACCCCATTTAGAAGACGACAGCATCATTGGCGTGGGCACAGGCTCTACTGCTAACTGCTTCATAGACGCATTGGCTGAAATCAAACACACCTTTGATGGGGCTGTGGCCAGCTCTGATGCCACCGCTGAACGCCTAAAAGGCCATGGCATTCCTGTATATGACCTAAACGAAGCGGGCACCCTTGAGTTTTATATTGACGGGGCCGATGAAACCAACGATCACCTACAGTTAATCAAAGGGGGCGGTGCCGCTCTAACCCGCGAAAAGATAGTCGCGGCCTGTTCTAAGCAGTTTGTATGCATTGCAGATGACAGCAAGTGGGTGGATATCTTAGGTACATTCCCACTACCGGTTGAAGTGATCCCCATGGCACGCTCTTATGTGGCCCGTGAGATTGTGGCATTAGGTGGTGACCCGGTTTACCGTCAGGGTGTTGTGACTGATAATGGCAATGTGATCTTAGATGTTCACAACCTAAAGATTCAAAGCGCCACTGAATTAGAAGAACGTTTAAATGCAATTGTAGGCGTGGTAACAAACGGGTTATTTGCTTGTCGCCCTGCCGATGTTTTATTAATGGGGACAAGTGAAGGTGTGAAAACGGTTAAGGCTAGCTAGTACGGCCACGACAAAAATAAGGGTTAGGACAAACCATTATTTTTTAAACAGCACAAATAAAAAACGCGACTGACAGATATGTGAGTCGCGTTTTTTTATTTTTACTTTTGCTTATTTAAGCTAAGCCATAAAACCCAATTTAAAGGCCTTGAATTCTATCAAGGAAATCTTGTGAAGGAGGCTGCTCGTAAGTAATAGTCGGACTATCATCAGACTCATTCCCTTGGAATCTCAACACAACTCTAGACCAATCAGCAGGTTGAGATAATTCAGAAAAGCTCTCATTAAAGTTCACATCATATTCTTCTAATGTGTCTGTAGACTCGCCACTGCAATCAAAGTCTACTGGCATCGAACCTTCCAGGTTCAACCCACTTTCTTCAAGAATACTGGCTTCATTCAATGAAGACTCTGTAGATGAAAAATTAATCATAAAACTCTCATAGCTCTCGCTTACAGAGTGAGTCATTTGCAATGCAAATTCACCTCCTCCTAAATCTTCATAAGCTTGATCATGACATAAATTCTCTTCTATATATTTTTGATAATAATAACGATCTCCCTCATTATTACCTACGGTGGCCAATCCCTCTAAGACATACAAAGGGTTCATGGTGCTTAAATAATTTGGTTTCAACTCTGTGAAATCATCTCCACCGTGTTTTAAGCCTAAATTATGGCCAAGCTGATGCATAATAATAGACGCTTGAATATTAATTAATTCATTTTCGCCCTTATCATCATCCAAATTCAAACCCCAATCACCCAGAGTAATGAAGGCATCGTTACCTGATTGTTCTGAGCCCCCTGATGAAAGGCTTTCTTCTTGAGATTGCGCCATCAAGAAATAATGGAAAATAGGCAAACGCTCTGGATTAATATTGCTACGCTTAATGTCATAAAAATCTGTTCTAGCATCTAAAAAGTTCGGTGTAAAAGTAATGCCTGAATAACTATCGACTTGATTACCGCCACCGAGATTAAAATCTTCAAGATAAGTTGAACTAAATAAATCCCCCACATCAAAATGCACGGCGATATTTTGGGCTGCAAATGCACCCACCACTTTTTCTAGAGCTTCTATACGAGGAGTGACCGCTATATCGTCAGAGTCCATATAGTCCAGTTCAACAAAAATATCTTTCACTCCCTGCCTTGCACCCAGTTTATACAGCTCCATTCCAGCATAAACCACACCCTCAGCCTCCATGTAATCAGGGATACCATCTAAATCTCCATCATCTAAAGCGATGCTGTTGGTAAAACCCGCAGTATGACGATCATAAAGGAACCAATCTTCAGTTGAATTGCTGTCAAATAAGCCCCCCGCTCTGCCGATGGAGCCAAGGAACAGTGAGTTTTGGTTAAAACTTGGAGCAGCGGTTTGGTGGTTATCCCCTACCCATGCTCCTTCACTCAATGGAGTATGAACATCCAGGCCAAACCAGCTGCCAAATCTCACATAGTCATCGGTTTTATTTTCAGCTACATTAATCAATTCAATATAGCCACCACTTCCCCAATAAGGAAATACGCTATTCCCAATGTACGTTGTATTTGCCGTATCATCCTGCGGCACTGCCCAGTCGTCTTCCCGCACAATAATGTATTCACCTGGTGCAACGGTTTTGCTATTAAATGGAAATTCCGTCTCATCAGCAATCACACAACCTAGACCGGCTTCAGCATCGCAGCCTGCTGAGGTGACACTCTGGCTGCGCAGTTTGTAATCTTGTAAATCAATTGTTTGCCCAGTTGCATTATATACTTCAAACCAATGCTGACCATAGTCTGCTGCCTTGCTGCCAACTTCCGTCACCATTAAGCCTGCCACTGTATAAAACGTGCTGTCATAATCTGACTCTAAAGAAAAATCAAAACCGTCAAGAACATGGGAGGTCATGCGCAGTTTATATTCTTTATTCATTTCTAAATTTTTTGTGGAAATTAATAACTGATTTTTTTCCCAAGCCACTTTTTCAGCTCTGGCTTTTTCATCTTCCTTGGCTTGCTCATTTTCAGCATCGGTTTTAGATGAGTCTTCGTCAGGATATTTATACTCAGGTTCTTCAATGATGGTATGTAATTGAATACAAGTAGAGAAGTCATCATCCGAGATTTGAATATTTGATACGCAAGCACCGCTTGGTGCCGCAACTGAAATGGTATTGATGTAAACCAGCTCATCAAATGTCAAAACCATATCCTGGTTAATGTGAAAGTCACCGTCCACATTGCTACTAACTGAAATTCTTGGGCTTAAATTTAAAATCTCAACAACGCTCACTTCAAATGCATCAGACAGAACCTCATGAGTGCCATCGGATA
>CAJXIT010000009.1 GCA_913054055.1 uncultured Thalassolituus sp. | reverse complement strand
AGACATTATTTCCAGGTAAACCGGTTGTATTCAGTGGGGTGAATGTTTTACAAGACAATGCGTTAGCAGGAAAAGAAAATTTCACTGGTATTCTGGAAGGGATGGCCATAGAGGGAAACTTAGCTTTGATTCAAAAGGTGCAACCTAAAGTAAATGAAATTATTGTTTTGGCAGACACCACCGAATTGGGACAAAGAATGGTTCAGCGTGCACGGCAAATTCAAATTGGCTGGCAAGCAGACCCAGAAAAACAAAATATACAGTTAACCATCATGGATTATTTCACCTTAGATCAGCTGTATAGCAAGGTGTCTTCGCTTCCGGATACAACGGCTGTTTTAATGCTGGCCATTCACAAAGATCGTACTGGCCGTTATTTTTCTTTTGAACATGACTTGCCTGTTTTAAGTAAAAAAAGCCGCGTGCCTATTTACGGAATGTGGGGCGCCCTCATGCTAGGTAACGGCATATTAGGGGGGTTAATTAATGACCCGTATTTACACGGTAAGCGAGCCGCCAGTATCGGTTTAACCGTATTAAGTGGCGTTAAACCTAAAGATATTCCTATTCAAACCACATCTATTTTTTCTGCCATGTTTGATTACCAGCAAACACAACGTTATTCGATTCATAAGGATTTACTGCCCGAAAAGAGCCTTCTGATTAATCAACCCATGACCCTTTATCAAGAGAATAAATTTTTGATCAATAGCATTGTGGGGTTTGTTTTATTTTTATTTATTGTTATTACGGTGTTGATTCAAAATATACGGCAGCGAGATTTTGCTCAGCATCAATTAGCCAAGCTTAATCGTGAATTAGAGTTTCAAGTGAATCAAAGAACCATGGACCTCAGGGCGCGTAACAGTGAATTAGAGTCAATCAATGAACGCATGGAGAAGATGGCTCATACGGATGTGTTAACGGGTATGGGAAACCGTAGGGCCGCCAATAAAGAAATAGAATCTTATGTGAATCGATCAAATATCAGTCATGAACAGTTTTCCCTAGCCATTTTGGACATTGATTTCTTTAAACGCGTCAACGATACATTTGGCCACCAAGCCGGAGATGATGTGTTATTCCATGTATCTCAAATTATAAAGCGTGCACTTAGACCCAGTGACCGGGTTTATCGGTGGGGCGGTGAAGAATTTTTGTTGGCGCTGCCCAATACCAGTGATCAATTTGCGGCTGCGGTCTGTCAAAGGGTGAGAAAAAGCATAAATGAATACGAGCACTCCCTTGCTGGGCCGGTAACCGCCAGTATTGGTGTCACCACTCTGAAAGAAACAGACAGCATTGACTCTCTGGTTCAAAGAGCGGATGAGAACCTGTATTTTGCTAAAGAGAATGGACGAGACCAGGTTGTGTCTCATGTGTCGGGTAAAACTTAATTGAATTTGGCTAAAATTGGCTGTTTATTGCGCTAAAGGCTCGGTAATACCGGGCTTTTTTGGTTTTAACGGCTTCATGAGATATGATGCAGTGAATTTTAATCGTGTTGCCCTTTGGGTACTTAGAGACCTTAAACCCAGTGCCGTAAACTGGGTAAAAACAAATATATGAAAATACCAAAGCGATTAATCCCCCTATATGAAGACGGGGTGATTGATGAAGTAATCAGTCAACTTATGAGTGGTAAAGAAGCCACTGTTTACGTTGTTGCATCAGGTGATGATATTCGCTGTGCAAAGGTGTACAAAGACGCGGATAAGCGAAGCTTTAAACAAGCCGTTACCTATGTTGAAGGGCGTAAGTCTAAAAACAGTCGCCGTGCCCGTGCCATGGAGAAAGGCAGTAAGTTCGGTAAAAAGCAGCAGGAAGAAGCTTGGCATAACGCCGAAGTAGATGCCCTGTATAAACTGGATGCCGCAGGCGTACGCGTACCAAAACCCTATGGTTGTTTTGATGGTGTATTACTAATGGAACTGGTTTGCGATGACGAAGGCAGCGTGGCCCCTAGGCTAAATGATGTGGGCTTTGATGAAGAGCAAGCCCTTGAAGACCATGCCACCATGATGGAATACGTTAAGCGCATGTTGTGCGCAGGTATTGTTCATGGGGATTTATCCGAATTCAATGTGTTAGTAGACGATTACGGCCCGGTCATCATAGATTTGCCGCAAGCGGTTGATGCGGCTGCCAACATGCATGCAAAAAGCATGTTAGAAAGAGACGTGAAAAACATGCGTGATTACTACGGTCAATATGCACCGTCGTTGTTAAAAACATCGTATGCCAAAGAGATGTGGGCGCTATATGAAGAAGGTAAGTTATTACCTGATACGCCGCTAACGGGTTTGTTTGAAGAAGACAGCAGCAGTGCCGATGTGGACTCTGTTCTTGAAGAAATTAAAGCGGCTCTGCTAGAAGAACAAGAAAAGCAAGAACGTATGAATGCTGACGAAGACGAATTCTAAGATCGTAAAATGACATGAAAATAAAAAGCGCACTATGAAAATAGGGCGCTTTTTTTATGGATATCACTTTTTAAATCAATCGTTTTTAGTGGGTTTGTTCCAAGAAAAACCGCCATTGCTTTCATTTTTGGGCGTGGTCTTTTCAGCTGCTTTAGGCTTTTTCTCACCCTTTTTTATGGAAAGTTTAGGGCGACTTTCTTGATCTTCTTTAGGCGTTTTTTTCGGATTTTGGTAAACCACTTTCTCACCGCTAGGTTTGTCTTTCGCGTAAGGGTTTACATGGCCAGGCTTGCTAGCATTGGTTTTTTCTTTCTTAGCCGCTGCTTTTTTATTGGCCGCCTTGGCTCTCATGGCTTGATATTGAGATTGCTGTTCAGCGGTAGAGGTGTTGGTTTCTCTTTGCTGTAAGCCTTGTAATACGTTTCTTAAGACCTGATCTTGGCACTCACGGTAGTGACGGTGATCGGGCTTGCGGAAAAAAGCGCTCAGCTCTGCTTTGCCTAATATGAAGTTTGCATTTTTTAGCAGGTCTAAAATGTCCTGATCTTTTAAATTGAATGCGATTTTTAACTTGCGCAGAATTATATTATTGTTGAGCGCGTATTCTGCGATTGGCGCCACGCCATCTTCTCTTGGGCCGCGCTTTTCGATGGTTAAACCATTTAGAAAATGGGCAAACTCTTGGTCGGTGCAGCGAACATAATCAGGATCATCATCTTTTTTTAACCAAAGCACCACTTGTTCTTGTGTGACGGTTAAATCCCCTTTGGCAAACAGCTCCACCATTTTGGCGTCGTTGTAATGAAAGGTGTAACGGATTCGACGAAGGATATAGTTATTTGTCACAGTGAACCTGAGGTAAAGAGAGTCATAATGGGGCGTATTCTACCTTGTTTTCACCGGAATTGATTGTCTAATTGCCCATGGGTGCCGGCAGCGGCTAGCGGCCAAAGTAGTGGTTTACAGATACAGTCAGTTGTTTGAACATGTCTTCTTCAAATTGCTCAGGGTCTTTACCCAGCGCTTTTAAGTACAGGGCAGACTGCTCCTCTGATAAGAACCGACCTCGCAGCTTGTACTGTACCTCAGGCTTGGTTTTATCAAACCTAGGAACAATCTGCCATTCCACCTTGTCAGGATCAATGGCATCAAACTCTTTTTGACCCAGTTTGCAGAAGTCCTCAACATGATTAGCGCCGTCAGGCCCTAAGCACCCAGGCTCAACTCGGCAAATAACAGTAATTTTCATAAGGAAATAGCTTAATAAACCAATACATATACCTTTCAGTGTAGTGTATTTGGGTGTAAATACTGGCTGAAAAATGCCAAGTTAACCGTATACTGGGCAGATACTTCATTAACCTTAATTACTGGGCCGCTAGATGACAGAACAGCCAAATAACCCACTGCACGGCATTACCTTAAAAAAGGTCGTAGAAGACTTGGTTGAACTTTATGGTTTTGAAGAACTGGGCAATCGCATCAATATTCGCTGTTTTACCCATGACCCCAGTGTGAAATCCAGCCTTAAGTTTTTGCGCAAAACCCAGTGGGCTAGGGACAAAGTGGAAGACTTGTATGTTTCTAAAATGGCTGCCATGAAGCAGCAATCCAGCATATATGGGAAAAATAGGAATCGTAGTGGTTTCTGAGTTTTGTATGGCATTCATCAGGCGTTAATTGCGCCGGGACCAGTCAGAGGTGAATCGCGCAGGGGCTGCGCTCGTACGAGGCCAGACCTCTGGCCGATTGAGAACTAACAAAAAGGTTAAGCGTCAGACGTTTGAGTGTTTTCAGTGGCAGACTCTGCCGCCGCTGCTTCCGCTTCCATCTTAGCGCGATCCGCTTTAGAGATGTATTTAGGCTTATTATTGTTGGCCTTAGGGTTCATATGGGCCTTGGCTTTTTTAAGCTTTTTATTCCAAATGTTGGAAATTTTCTTCTTACGGTTCATCACTCAGCCCCTTCAAATCTTTCAATATTGCAGTATGCCACTGCCAAATACGCTAATGGCGTGATTATACCGCCCAGATACAGAGTGAACAAATGAACTTTGTAACCAGTCGCTCACCAAACTTTCAGCATTCAGCCGCTTAATATGGCGAGATGACGCTTAATGTGTTTATAGTGGAGGCTGATTAAAGGACGTTATCAAATGAAAAAAATCATCATCATTTTATTAGCCGTTGTGGTCTTTCAAAAATGGGATGTCATTAATGGGTATATTTCACCTAACCAACCGGGTATCGCAGCAGAAGATGCCGAAGTGATTTTGTATGCCACCTCTTGGTGTGGTTACTGTCAAAAAGCTCGTGAGTTATTTGAAGAATACGACATCGAATATTATGAATACGATGTGGAAAAATCCGCAGAAGGGCGAGAGCAACGCAAACAATTCGGAGGCAATGGTGTGCCTGTTGTTGTGATAAATGGCAGCGTGATCAAAGGCTATAACCGAAATAAAATACTCAGTTTATTGGGTGAGGCATAAGTCTTAGCGCACCCTTGTTTGCTTTAGAAGTAAAGCGCATGACTAATCGTGCTGAAATCATTAGAATAGACGTTTTGCCAACCTGTAAAGCTTATGGTCTCTAAAACTCGCATTAATAAGGTGTTATCTAAAGCAGAAGAGCGTTGTAGTGCTGCTGGTTCTCGTCTTACTGAAAAGCGTAAAAAAATATTAGAGATCATGGTGTCCTCTGATGTGCCATTGTCTCCATACGAAGTGGTTGATCAATATAACGAAGTGGCCGATTCTAAGATGCCCGCTAATTCTGCTTATCGGATACTCGACTTCTTAGTCAGTGAGAACCTAGCTCATAAACTGGCCTCTGCTCAAAAATACATAGCTTGCTCCCACATCGCATGTGACCACACCCATAATGTTCCGCAGTTCTTAATCTGTGGGAAGTGCCAAAAAGTGCAAGAAGTGGGTATTCAGACCAAGCTAATGAAGCAACTGAAAGACAATGTAGAATCCACTGGTTACAGCATGACAAGCCAGCAGTTAGAGATTCAATGCTTGTGCCCTGATTGCCAGTAGCTTGTTTTGCAACGCTTACCTAGTCCTTATCTTAGTCCCAGCTAAAATTGAAGAACATCCAGTCATCCGATTGATTAATCGGCAGTGAATACCAGATGCAAATTAAATCTAGTATTTACTAATTGATATGATATATCATTGTTTTATTTAATGGATGCAGGATAGGCAAAACATGAACAAGCTCCCAGTCACCGTACTTTCGGGCTTTTTAGGTGCCGGAAAAACCACCGTATTGAGTCATATTTTAAATAACCGTGAGGGTAAAAAAGTTGCCGTTATTGTTAATGATATGAGTGAAATCAATATTGATGCATCCATGATTCAGAATGACGTAAGCCTAAGTCATCAAGAAGAAAAGCTGGTTGAAATGAGCAATGGTTGTATTTGCTGTACGCTGCGCGAAGACCTTCTGGTTGAAGTTAATCGATTGGCCAAAGACGGCAGGTTTGATTACTTGGTGATTGAATCTACCGGTATTTCAGAGCCATTACCCGTTGCAGAGACGTTTACCTTTGCAGATGAAAATGGCGTATCGCTTTCTGATGTGGCCAAGCTAGATACCATGGTAACAGTTGTGGATGCTGTCAATTTTTTAAAAGATTATGACGAAGCTAAGTATCTACAAGAAACCGGTGAATCATTAGGGGAAGATGATGAGCGCAGTGTTGCGGATTTGTTAGTAGACCAAGTCGAGTTTGCGGATGTAATTTTGATCAGCAAAACGGATTTAGCGTCAGAGTCTGATATTCAGCGATTAACGGCTATATTACATACCTTAAATACTCACGCTCAGATTATCCCCATACAACAGGGAAGCATTGATATCCGTTCGGTATTAAATACCGGGTTATTTGATTTTGATCGTGCACAGCAAGCACCTGGCTGGTTAAAAGAAATGCGCGGTGAGCATGTGCCAGAAACCGAAGAGTATGGCATTGGCAGTTTTAGTTATGTTGCTCGGCGCCCGTTTAACCCCAAAAAGTTTTATGACTTTCTGCATGGCACCAAAGAATATGGAACCCTGATTCGTTCAAAAGGGTTTTTCTGGTTAGCCACTCGACCTGAATTTGCAGGGCAATGGAGTCAAGCAGGGGGGATTGCCAGGTATGGGTTTGCAGGTATGTTTTGGAAAGCCATACCCAAATCAAACTGGCCTGAAGATGAAGAATACTTACAATCCATTGAGCAGCAATGGGTAGAGCCTTTTGGTGATATGCGACAAGAGTTGGTTTTCATCGGCCAGGGTTTAGATAAAGACCGAATGATAAACGATTTAAATGCATGTTTATTAAAAGAAGAAGAGGTTTTGCTGGGTAAGGAATACTGGGCAACTCTGGATGATCCATTCCCTGAGTGGGAGCAAGCAGCATGAACTCCTATGCAAATGATTTGGCTCAACCCATTTTGTGTCCAACGGATGTGCAAGGAAATGAAGCCACTGCACTAGCGGCTATTTATGAAGATGATTGCAATATGGCCATCTGGAAGCGCGATTTACCCCAAACGGTTCAGCAAAGTGTAAGCGAGTTTTTAAATAACAATGTGGGCTTACAAGCGTCAATGACCTTGTCTCCAGAGCATGCAAATGAAGTAATTTATAAAGCCTTAGGAAGTGCCGCTGGTGTAAAGGATTTAAGCGACAATATTGCTGAATTGGTGGATGTTTTTTGCTGCTTATTTGAATTGGAACGAGTGGCGCTTCGATTAACGGTTTTGGATAAAGCCATGTGCCCTAGGTTTCATGTGGACCATGTACCGGCACGTTTAATTACAACCTATCATGGCTCAGCTACTGAATGGTTACCCCATCAATTTATTGATCGCACTAAGCTTGGTCACGGCAGCCAAGGAAAACCTGATGACGTATCAGGCTTATTTAAAAGTACTGATAACATCCAGCAACTTAGCAGTGGCGACGTGGCTTTATTAAAGGGTGAGCGCTGGGATGGAAATGAAGGTGCAGGCTTGGTGCATCGCTCGCCTGCATTGCTAGCGGGTGAAAAACGCTTATTGCTTACCATGGATTTTAATTAATCATAAACTTTGTAATGCTTCAAACTAACAACTTTCTTTTGTTGAATCCTTAGTTTGAAGCATCAGTTCGTTGTATTGGTGGCTGACCGGTAAGCCATGATTGATGGGATGGCGGCAGCCATAGCAGTAGCCAATAAAACCAGCGCCAGAATAGCTAAGTTATTTAGTGAAAATACATTAACCGATATTTGCAAACCAAACTCTGTTGTCAGGGTTGATTGAAACCCCATGAGCGCAGCCCACAAAGCCATGATACTGATGGCGCTGCTTAATAAAGCAATAAGAACCGCTTCTAGTTCCACAACTAAAAAGATGTACCAAGCAGGGACTCCGATGACTCGAAGTAACTGAATTTCTTGATGCCGCTCACGCATGGAAGCCAGTAGCATGGCCGCTAGGCCTAATAATGACGCCAGAAAAACCAGATAAGAAATTAACTCTAGTACCCTTTCAACCGAGCCCATTATTTGCCAAAGTTCAGACAATGCCACACCAGGAAGAATTGCACTTAAAGGTTCGTATTCATATTGGTTGATGTGTCGCTGCACACCAAATGTGGCCATGCGGGATGTTAACCCGATCATGACCGCCGTAATGCTATCTGGGGTAAGTGTATGGCTTTGGTCTTCATGCGCTTCAGGTTGATTGGTCAGAGTACCGGTTTGCCAGTTTGCATGAATGGCTTTGATGTCTTGTAGACTCACATATAAAGTTTGATCAACAGGGGTGCCAGTGGGTTTCAGTATGCCCACTACCTTGAAAGGGTGTTGTTCGTGATTCACAAAGCTGGTGGCTGCAATGCCATGTGATAAAACAATGGGCTGGTTAAGTTTGTAGTTAAGTTTTTTGGAAACGTCAGCCCCTAAAACAACATCAAATGCCCCTTTAAATGGTTTACCGTTTGCGAACGTTAAAGGGTGCTTTTTACCGAATTTAAAATGGGTAAAAAACGCGTCTGTCGTGCCCATGACTCGATACCCTTTATGGGAATCCCCTAGAGAGATGGGGATGCTCCAAGCAATTTTGGGGTGTTTGATTAAGTCTTGATAAGTATCCCAATTCACATTGGCGGTGGCAGAGCCAATGCGGAAAACAGAATACAATAAAAGATTAATGCTGCTGGTGCGGCTGCCCACAATTAAATCCACACCCGATACCGTGCTGGCAAAGCTTTGTTTGCTTTGTTGTCGAATATGATCAACCGCTAATAAAACAAATAAACTCACTGTCATGGCGGCAATGGTCAGTACCACAGAACCTTTGCGATTCATTAAACTTTTACTTGCCAGTGTGAGTATCATAATGCCCCCGCCATTTGGTTAATGTCTTTGAAAGATTCAACCCGTGAGAAGTGTTGAGATAAAGACAGGTCGTGGCTGACAAGTATTAATGCTGAATTCAATTCACTCACTTGCTCCATGAGCAACTCTAAAAATGCATCGCGATTCTTTTCATCCAGTGATGACGTGGGTTCATCGGCAATAATTAACTTTGGCTGGTTAATGAGAGCCCTAGCGATTGCAACCCGTTGTTTTTGTCCCATGCTCAGGTGATGAGTAGGCTTATTCCAAATATTTTCTTCAAGTTGAAGTTGCTTAAGAAACCGTATCGCAGCGTCGCTGCTGGTTGGCATTTTGGAAAATTGAGACGCTAACTTAATATTCTCAATGGCCGATAAATAGGGGATAAGGTTAAAGCTTTGAAATACGCAGCCAATGTGGTTTGCCCGAAACGTATCTAACTGGCTAGGTTTCATATTTTGTAGTGAGTGGTCATACATCTCTATAGAACCACTTGTTATCGGTAATATTCCACTGAGTATGTTTAGGAATGTGGTCTTCCCGCAGCCTGATGAGCCATGAATGAAGGTTTTTTCATGGCTTGCCAAAGCCCAGTTATCGATACCAATTACTGAGTTTGCTGTGTCAGGGTAGCTAAATTCAAGTTGCTTGATTGAAATGCTCATGATTTTTATATGGGCTTAAACCACTATGTAAAGTCAATGGTATGGTATATCATAACTCTTTGATATGTAAGTTTATACGAAGGGTGTAATGAAACCGTTATTTGTTATTTTTTTATCGCTGGTCTCTTTTGTAATAGCAGGGTGTACGGATCAGGTAGCGGGCTTGCCAGAGTCTAAACCTGAATCTGTTATGAGTGAACGGTCCAAAAAGGCAGATATTAAGAATGATGATCCGACTTTTATTAATGTTTTAAAGCACAGTGTTTCGGCGTCAAGTTTGAAGGCGGACGAAATATCAAAACCCATGGTCAAGAATGAAGATGTCACCCAGTACAAGCTGATTGAGTGGACAGACCTAATGCCTAAAGGGGATTTAGAGGCATTATTAAATCCGCCAAAATATATTACCGAGGCAGAAGAAGGTTCATTAGAAGATCAAATCAGTAATGGCTTAAAAGGGGCCATGGCTTCAGAAATAGATGATCCATATCAAAGAGCCTTAGTATCAAAAAGCGTGGTGTTAGAGTTTGATGGCCAAGCCATCAAATTAGCCGGGTTTGTTGTTCCGTTAGAATTTAGTGATGATAATGTGATTACTGAGTTCTTTTTAGTTCCGTTTTTTGGTGCATGCATACATGTTCCGGCACCGCCTCCTAATCAAATTATTTTTGTCACGCATGAAAAGGGCTTCAAGTTAGATGCCCTTTATAACCCAATTTGGGTGTCGGGTGTGCTGAGTGCTTCTCTTATTGAGAATGACGTGGCCACATCCGCTTATACGCTGAACATGGCTTCCCATGAGCCTTATAAAATTGCACCTAACTACTGATGCAACTAAGCCACTAGTTGCCGCAGCACTTTTTATATTTTTGGCCGCTGTCACATGGACAAAGATCATTGCGGCCAATTTTCGGTTCGTCACGGTAGACTTGTTTAGCTGGCCCGCAACAGCTTGATGAACTGCAGCATGAAGATGCTGTTTGATTGACATGTGTAATGGGAGTGTTTGATTGCTTATTCATATTTCAGTATTCAGTTGTTCAGGCATTTGTGATGAGTGATGTTCGATGATTTTCCAGTCTTCTCCATTCCATTGATAAACGAAACTGAACCTAGCTTGTACCTCTGAATCATCTTTAAAAGAAAAGGTGTAAATACCAGAATGAATGATGATCTCACCTAAAGCTTGAATGTTTGATTCATTGATTTCACCTTTAGGAGCATTTTCTAAAAATTGAATAAAATAATCTTCAATTTCATCATGGTTGTGACGAACTTTGTTTGAAATGGTTGGCAATAATACCGCATCAGCTTCATATAGATCCGTAACGCTTTTTGGATTGCCTGTTTGAACAGCACGGTTCCAAGTTTCAAATAGTGCCATTATTTCAGGGTTATTCATCTTTTTAGGTTGTGTAAGTTGATTCATCGATAATGGTTTTAAAGGCTAGTTAGGTTTATTGAATGCTAGTCTTGATGCATTATTAGTGTGGTTTACTACGCTTTTTCCGTTGAAAACCATTTTTCCATTGACCCAAGTGGCTTCAATTTTTGATGAAAACTCGTGGCCATTAAATGGCGTCCATCCACAATGGTACAAGCTGTTTTCATGGGTGGATTGTGTACTTTGCTCTAAATCTATAAGTACCAAATCTGCAAAATAACCTTTACGGATAAAACCTCGATCAATAATGCCGTAGCGTTTCGCCGGATTGTGAGCCACTTTTTCAACCACTTGTTCTAATTGCAGCCGTTTATGTGTCACATGGTCTAGTAGTGTGAGAAGTGCATGCTGTACTAATGGTAAACCAGCGGGTGCTTATGTATAAGGTACTTGCTTTTCTTGCCATGTATGTGGCGCATGGTCAGTTGCAATGATATCAATTTGGCCTGTTTTCAGTGCATGTATTAACGCATTTCGATCAGACTCATATTTGATAGAAGGATTGCATTTAATTAAGTTGCCTTGTTCTTTGAAGTTCTGTTCGCTGAACCACAAGTGGTGCACACATGCTTCTGCCGTAATGGATTTATGATCAATGGGGCCTGGCTCAAATAATGACAGCTCTTTCTCAGTGGTAATGTGCAGAACATGAAGCTGGCTTTGATATTTTTTTGCCAAACTCACAGCGTATGACGACGATTCATAGCAGGCATGTTCATCACGTATAATATGATGATCGTGGATAGTGAATTCTGATTTTAACTTTAATAAGTTGTCTGTATTGTTTTTAATCACAGGCCCACTTTCACAATGGGTAACAATTAAAGTAGGGGCGCTTTTAAATATGCTTTCCAGTGCAATAGGGTTCTCTACCAAAAGATTACCAGTGGATGCTCCCATAAACACTTTCACGCCACAGTGTTTGCTTGCATCAAGTCGCTTAATTTGCTCTAAGTTATTTTCCGTGGCCCCTAGATAAAAAGAGTAATTAGCAAACGAGTGCTGGCGTGCAATATCAAATTTATTCTCAAGTGCTTCAATGGTTGTGGTGGCAGGGTTTACATTTGGCATTTCCATATAACTGGTGATACCACCGGCAACCGCTGCTCGCGATTCCGATGCAATACTGCCTTTATGGGTGAGCCCTGGTTCCCTAAAGTGAACCTGATCATCAATCATGCCAGGTAAAAGGTATTTTCCATTGGCCTCTATCATAATATCTTGATCGCTTGACGTAATGTCAGGCGCTATTTTTACGATGCGTTGCTGGTCAATCAAAACGTCGGCCAATTCAATCTTGCCTTCGTTGACAATGGAGGCGTGTTTAATCAGTGTTTTGGACATGAGTTATTTGCAATTTCCTTTAACGGTCGCAATTTGCTTTTCGTAATTTAAATCAAAATAAAAGCAGTTATCCCGTCCGGTATGGCAGGCAGGGCCTTTTTGAATCACTTTGCAAAGCAGAGCGTCACCATCGCAATCCAAAGACATTGAAACCAACTGTTGAGTATTTCCGCTGGTTTCGCCTTTTACCCAATAGCTTTGACGACTTCTGGACCAGTAAGTCATACATTTACTTTCTAATGTTTTTGTAATAGCAGACTTGTTCATCCATGCCATCATTAAAATGTCTTTTGTATGGGCGTCTTGTGTAATAACTGGAATAAGGCCATCGCTTGTTAAAGCAAGATTTTCAAGTATAAGGTTAAGATCAAGGGTGCTTTGATCGGGCTTTGTTTCGATGGACTGAAAGAATGCATTTTCCATAATTCAGAATGTTCTTATTTCGTCATCTTCATCAACCAACTCTACTTTCCAAAGAAAGTAATTCCATATGTGTACGCAGGTGATAAAAAGGGTGCCTATTACTGTAAGGGACAGTTCCCAGCTTTCAGATAATATGTCATGACCTAAAAAAGCGGCGCACGTTAAAGTGAGTAATCCAATGAGACCTAATATCGCTACTTTTAATAATTTGTGTTCTTTCCAGCCGCTATAAAGCGCAATGGCACTCACAGGAATCACCGCTACTACCATCCAAATATGAAATGCTTCATCTGCAAAGAAGAAAGCCCCAACCGATGGCATGGCGATCACAATCACAGGCAGTAATAAGCAGTGAAGGATACACAGGACAGAGAGCGTAACGGCTAATGCATCTGCTTTAGGCTGAATTTGAATCATATTAATCTCCAAAAACCAAACGATTATTACTTTGTTTTAAAACACGCTGACCTTGTTCGGTTTCAGAAACCCATTGAACTTTTAGTTGGGAAATACTGGGGAAGTGTGAAAAAATTCTGAACTCAATACTTTTGACTGTTTCAACAGAAGAGCATGAAAGCTGATAATTTGCTGTAATTTCTGTGTGAGTATTTTGCTTGTTTCGTTCATGGTGTGCAGATAAAAGGCCATGAACATTAACGAGGCTGGTGATTGTTTTGCAACGTATGCCATTAATCTTAAATAACGAAGCCGGATTTGAAAGAATGGCTTTTGCGTCTAAAACCCGTTTCTTTTCATCTTCTGTTTTGGCCGCATATTCAAATCCCACAATATTACTGGCCGGTGATGCCAGCTGGATTTCAATTTGATCTATCCCCATCACCAGTTGAAGCTCGGTAATGCCGTGAACATGGGCTTGCTGATGATTGTGCTTATCATGGTTGTGTGGGCCTGACATTGCTGCGAATGAGCTCATTGTCAGTGCTAACAGGGTAATGAATTTAAGCAAGGTGTGTAATGTCATATCAGTGCCTTGTAAGTAATCTCATAATGATATGGTATATCATTTATAATTCAACCCCGAATTTAATGGGGTTAAATAGACGGTATCTTAGAGAAAGCCTAGGTTTCTGATCTTTATGGGTAGTGTTGGGTATGGATAGGCAGAGGGAGAAGGGCTCTGCAGCCAGTTGATTGGAGTAAAGCAACTGGCCGGCATTACACGGCTAATTAATTGCCGGTTTGATCAGTTGATCCGCCAATTCCCCTAAGGTTTTAATGGCCAGTCTTAGCTCAGCATCCATGGGTAGGGCGCAATTTAATCGGATATATTGATCAAATTCATCACTGTTAGAAAACAGCCCGCCCGGCGCCAGATTAATTCCGTTTGTTAGGGCCGCTTGTTGCAGTTTTAATGCATCAATCCCGTTTGGCAGCTTCACCCATAAAATGTAACCCCCTTTAGGGAGTGTGATTTGCGTGCCATCTGGAAAGTGTTGCCGAATGGCCAGCGACATGGTTTCAACATTGTATTGGCAGGCCTGCCTAAGTTTGCGCAAATGTTTGTCAAACTGTGCGGACTCTAGATAACTGCTTAAGGCCAATTGGCTTAACGATGAAGGTGAAAAAGACGAAAAGGTTTGCGCTTTTACAACGTGTTCATGGGCCTTTCCCGGTAAACACCAGCCCACACGTAACCCCGGTGAAAGGGTTTTAGAAAAGCTAGAGCAATACATCACACGATCATCCACATCAAAGGTTTTTAACACGGTATTAATGGCCTGATCAAATCCCAGTTCACCATAAATATCGTCTTCTAAAATCATAATGTCATGGTGCTGGGCCAGCTTATAAAGCTTTTGTTGTTTTTCAGTATTTAAAGCGGCACCAGTGGGGTTACTGTAACGAGACGACACGGCAATTAAAGAAATTGGCCACTGTTTAAGTGCCAAAGACAAGGCATCAATGCTGATGCCGGATTGGGAATCAGTGGGAATTTCAATGACCTTTAATCCTTTTTGCTCGGCCAGTTGTAAAAAGCCGTAATAGCAGGGGCTTTCAACGGCCACTATGTCACCGGGTTTGGTGGAAGCGGTTAAACATAAAGATAAAGCCTCTGAACAACCTTGAGTGATGACCACCTCATCTTGATGGCACTTCACGCTGACTTCTCGCATGCGGGTGGCGATCTGCTTGCGTAAGGGTTTATAGCCAGGGGAAAAAATATAGCCAAACACCTTATGGCTTTGAAAGCGCGATGCTTTTTGAATATGGGTTTGCAACACCTTATGAGGCATATAGCAATCGTGGGTAATGGCGGCGCCAAAATTCAATAAACCCGGCTGGTTCACACCATTTAACATGGAAGAAATTAAATCACTTTTACTGACCGCAGTGGGGGCACCGCCTTTAGAAACCGGTGGCGGTTGTATAGGGTCGTTTGCACCTTCTCGTACAAAGTAGCCAGATTGAGGGCGGGCTTTGATCAATCCCTGATCTTCTAACAAACCATAAGCTTGGTTAATGGTGCTGATGCTCACGGATTTTAGCTGAGATAACTTGCGCACACTGGGCACCTTTTCCCCGGCCGCATAAATGCCTTGCTGAATATCAGAGGCTAAATCTTTCGCAATTTGTTGATACAAGGTTTCCATGGGTGACCCCTATGTCACGGGTGTGCGAGTTAGCTGTTTGATTTAAATGCTATCTTAGGTCATAAACTGTATCTAAGTTAAGTACAGTTTTGCTAATTTTAACCGGTACAGTTGATAGTTTAATTGATCTGTACTGGTTATAGGGCAGGTGACTGCCTCTGATAGGGATACAGTATCTGAAGCAAAATGGCGTTTCATTGATTAGGAAAACACGCCATGAATGCTTCAAATGGCCCATTGGCCCAGATACCTCATACTCATGCTCACGGGGCGCAGCACACATGGGCCATGGCGCATGCGCTATTGGCCGTGGTGTTATTCAGCCTCACCGCCCCGTTAACGCAAATTACACTGAGTGCGTTCTCAGCAGAATTCATTGCCTTTATGCGCGCAGCATTAGCAGGGCTGGGCAGCTTGATGTTGGCCGGTTACTTTGAATGGCAACTGCCCAGTAAACGTAACTGCGTTAAGTTAATTATTGGCGGCAGCGCGGTCACGCTGATATTCCCTTACACCTTAAGCGTGTCGTTAGCACAGTACCAAGCCAGCGATTTGGGTATTTTATTAGCGGGGTTACCCCTGATCACAGCATTAATGGCCGCACTATTGTTTAAAGAAACATTAAACAAGGTGTTTTGGTCCTGCATATTAACCGGCACCTGTTTATTGCTGGCATTCACCATTACTCAATCAAGCGCCAGCATAAAGTTCAGTAGCCACTGGCCAGTGTTTGCCATGTTGTTGTCAGCGGGAGTGGGTTATAGCGTGGGCGGGCAAGTGGCCAAATCCATTGGTGGTTTTAAAACCATATGCTGGATGACCATCTTTTATTTACCTCTTTCGCTATTAGGCGTGGGATTTGAATCGGCTAAACATGCACACAGTTTTAGCGACCAACATAGGGATGCGATTTTAGCTTTATTGTATTTATGTTTCATCAGTCAATGGATTGGGTTTCATTTTTGGTACGGCGCCATGGCAAAAGTGGGCATAGCCGCAGCAGGGCAAGTGCAATTGCTACAACCCTTTTTCACGTTAATGTTTACAGTGCCGTTATTAGGCGCGGTATTAAATGCTGGGCAATTTATATTTGCAGGATTGATTACCATAACCGTGCTGGTCGCCATGAAGTATCGGAATTAATAATCCATTAAGAGAACTTTGTAGAGGCCCACTTAAAAAGCGTCTCGTGACGGCGTAATATAATATGCCATCACGAGACGCTTTTTATGGAAGAGGGGCGTTCGTCTCGCAAAAACAGGCAAAACCACCTAAAAATAAACTCGAATAAAAAGAAAGGCTTACATAGGTACAAATGTTTTGGGAGGACGTAAAAAACGGCAGGGCATATTTGCTAAAACACACTGTGTATTGCATGATAGCTGGCTTAAAAAAATACTCAGGCAAACACGCCCTGAAAACACGTCACGTGACGGCATATTATGTTATTTGATTACGTGCCATAGAATAAACTGTTATGTGGTCGATGGATCTGAAGAACTATGCTTATGGAAGATTACAAAGAAGTAGTAAAAGACTTAAAGCTACGAGGTTGGGATTCTAAGCCTTTTGATCGAATGCTTAGTATAAGAGATGAAGCGAGGGGTGACTTATTGCCTTTCCTCAAGCTCTGTCTTACGGAAGTCCCTAAAGGTGGCACATTTGTTGACGCTGCTTTCTCTTATATATCCGAAGAGGAGTTTAAGGAGCTAATTTCATACGCAATTTCTGAATCAAAAAATCACGGTTGGACAGATGTAATTTCTTCTGTAATTGATTATGCGTCATTGCAATTTCCCAGGCTGTTAACTGACCACCTGCCAGGCCTATTAGAGAGTCGATCTAATACCTATTATGAAAAATGGGCTTGGCGAAAAGCAGATGATGAGTTGGTAGATCAGCTATGCGATATTATCTGTTCTAATGACCGACGCAAAAACGATGCATGGGAATGCCTAGTTAATATAAGAAATGAATCAGCGATATTAAAAGCTCACGAGCTATTTGAAAAAGGGTGTCCAAGACCGCAAATTGGGTTCGATACATATTCAATGGAGTCTGGATTTCTCGTCCGGGATGGGAAATCCAGGCGGTTAACTCAAGATAACACCTACCATATAATCTTTGATGACGAATATTTAACTGAGCTTGACCAAGGTGTCGCCGATAGCGTCAACTATGCTGCACTATCAAAAAGAAACCATCCAACATGGACACTTAAGGGTGGAGATTACAAAGCATATAAATTTGGAGGCGTATCTGAATCAGCATGTGGCTGCTGCGGCGATGGTCTTCACCATCTACTTGAGATACCGGATAACCTTCTAGCAAATTCTGGCCCTATCTCTCTGTCAACTTGTTTATCGTGCTTGGGGTGGGAAGAGGACCAACTATTCTATAAGCATGATAGTGCTGGTAATCCGACGCCCTTGAAAGTAAATGATGATAAATGCGATCCCGAATTTAAGGCAGTACCGTTAAGGCGTGCTGAAGTCAAAATAGTGAGAACTCCAGAACGCTGGAAGCTTCAAGATTGGGGGCTATCAAATAGTCGTGAAAACTTAAATCGCATTTTAGGCTCTCCTACATGGATACAAGGAGCAGAATACCCCTCTTGCCCTACTTGTAATGAGACTATGGCTTTTTGCGCTCAACTGGATTCCGGTTTGCTTTTAGAAGATGAAGATGATGAAGAGTGGCTTTGGGGTAGTGGTGGGATTTGCTATATTTTGTGGTGCAGTAGCTGTAATGTTTCAGGAATGTTTTGGCAATGCACATAACAAGCGCGTCAAAAAAGACGCCTGGCGGCGCTTTTTACGCGGGCGTTATATTTCTTTTTTCATTATCGAGGTTTAGGTTACATGGATGAAAATCTATATTTTAAGGACTAATGCCCGAAGTGCAGAAAAAATGAAACATTTAATATTGTTAGTGTAAGCTGTGACAATGAATCAAAGTATGCTGAGGCTTTTAAATTTGATAATTGGTATGAATACGATTTTGAGCTTTTTTCAATATCTTCTGTATGCCCAAATTGTAAGCATCTAGTATGTGGTAGTGTTTCAGCTATACGGGACGAAGCTAAAAATAGCAATGCCAAACTTTCTGATTTTTCCTCTTCAAATGGAGAGGTTTTGCAAAACGAAAATTTATTTATTCAATTTGACGTCCCACCTCTAATACCTCAGCAGCACTTGTCTTCCCCTCCAGTAGCAGATATGAATTATTTATATGAGCAAGCTGGAAGGAGTTACAGTATTCACGCTTGGGATGCTGTAGTAATTTTATGCAGGAAAGTCATCGATATCCAATCAGCAAAGATGTGGAGAGAGATGTTTCAAACTAAAGTTGAGTCAAATTTATATAAACGTGTGCAAAAAATTCTTGCTGACGGAAATTCATTTGATAGAGGTATTCCGATTGATGAGCAACTTGATTATTCTAAGGAAAATCATAAATTACTATATGATATTGAGCAGATCAGAACCTTGGGGAATTTTGCCGCACACAGTGAGATTTATGTGCATAGTGACGATGCCGAGAGTGCGATGATTTATACTCAGTCTTTTATGAGTGCTTACTACAAATGGTCTAGAACATTAGCTGAATCCAAGGCTGAAATATAACAAGCCAATGCAAAGGGCAAAAAACATCTGGTTTTTGCTCCTTCGTCGCTAATTTTAACCAGCTATTTTATTGCCTCTGATTGGGCGTTATACACGGAAGAGTAAAATATCAAAACGTGGATTAAAAATAAGGCTGCAGATAAAGTTTTATCGCCCGTTCGACAGCAAATCATAGGCCTGATTGGAAAAGACTGTAGTTTGCTAGATGTAGGATGTGGAACAGGAGATTTGCTTTTCAAGGCAAAAGATAAAATTCGATTGGGTCTAGGTATCGATTTAGACCCAAAGATGATTGATTTTGCGAATGAAAAAAATAAAACGATATATCCGAAGAATCTTGAATTTATTCAAGAAGATATTAATTCATTCCAAAAATTGTCAAAGTACGAAATAGACATCACATCAAGCACATTATGCTTACATGAAATGAAAGAAATTGATGCGATCAACACACTAGAATCGTTAGCGAAAATTTCATCAAGGATATTGATTGCCGATTATTCGAAGCCAAAGTCATTCTGGGCAAAGGTAACCATTGAATTAGATGAGATGATTTCAGGGCATTACGGTCAATTCAAAGAATATAGACGCAGTGGTTATTTGCCGTATCTAGCCAGTAAATCAGGCTTGGTGATTAGTGAAGTTAATGAGACTAAAATTGATGGGATGCTTATTTGGGAGTTAAGGCCTGAATTTCAAGCATAGCTAAGCCATCAGCTTAACCAAGAATAGTATGGTTCACTATATTCTGAATACCGCGCTTATCTTTGTACAGTTATTGAAGCATTGAAACTCAATCGTTAAGATTAATGACTCAAAGCTATCGTAATTGACTGCTACAAGCGAATCTACCCATCAATAAAAATAACAAAAAGGAAAGCCGGATTTTGAACAGAAGAAATTTTTTATTAGGCACACTGGCTAGCGGATTAATTATGGGTAGCGGTGCATGGACTGCCATTGAGCCCAATAGTGAGCCATTAAGCATTGATACTGCGTTAAATAAGTTGGACAACCTGATGGCGAAAAATCCAATCACCACAGGGGATTGGAACCTTTATAAAATACTCATTCACTGCGCGCAAAGCGTGGAATATTCTATGACAGGGTATCCTGAACATAAATCGGATCTATTCAAGAGTACCGCTGGTAAGGCGGCGTTTTCGCTGTTTAGTGCAAAAGGAAAAATGACACATCCTTTGAATGAGGCCATTCCCGGTGCGCCAGTGTTTTCACTTGAGGAGAACATTGCCTTGGCATTTGAGCGCTTCAAAAAATCATTGAAGGATTTTCAACAGTATCAGGGGGATTTAGCCCCTCATTTTGCTTATGGGCCATTATCAAAGCCGGAATATGAAGCCGCCCATGTGATGCACTTTAATAATCATTTGCAAGAGATTCAGTTAAGCAAGCCTTTGGCTTGAAAGCTGGCTGTCATAATCTCACATTAAACTAGCGTCTGTACGTGTTACACCAGTTTAAACAAAAATAATAATAATTAAGAAAGGAATCAACATGGAAAACAAATTGATCTTTTACCCCATTATTGCTCAAATTCTTTTAACCTTGGCCATGTACATTAAATTGACCATAGTGAAAAACAAAGCGCTGGCCAATGCTGAAGTGGATTTAAACCGAAGGGCGTTACATGTGGATGCTTGGCCTGAGTCGGTGTTAAAAGTTTCTAATAATCTTCAAAACCAATTTGAATCTCCAATTTTATTTTACGTTTTGTGCTTTGTTTTGTGGGCATTAAATGGGGTTGATATGCTTGTCATGGGTATTTCGTCGGCTTATGTGGTTTTACGAGTATTTCATGCGGGTGTGCATACAGGGTCTAATACCGTGGCCATTCGTAAAAAAGTATTCATGGTGTCGGTATTATTACTGGTAGCACTGTGTGTATTGTCCATAAAAGCATTGGCCAGTTAAGGGCTTAAATGTTTTATTTGCAGATGTGCACGGTATGTTAATGAATATTATCTATCAGGGCCCATGCCATCAATGTTAGCTTCAAACAGGCATCATGCCCCCGTGCGCGCTGTGGCTTGGATGCTAGGTTCGCTGTTTTCTTTCAGCTTAATGGCTGTTTGTGCCCGTGAGTTAAGTGGCGCAATTCCCACCCATCAAACCCTGTTTTTTAGAAGTGCCGTAGGGTTAGCGGTTTTATCAATATTACTCTTGTATTCAAGAGCGCGTGTGCGCATACACACCAATCGATTTACTTTGCATGCCTTTCGAAACGTTTTTCACTTTGCGGGGCAATATGGCTGGTTTATCGGTATTGGACTGTTGCCACTGGCAGAAGTATTTGCCCTTGAATTTACGGTGCCTATTTGGACGCTGGTGGTGGCTGCCATTATGTTGGGTGAGACAATAACAGCAAGAAAGGTTGTTGCCATTCTATTGGGCAGTTTGGGTGTGGTGGTGATTCTTCAGCCGGGTATCGCCATCATTCAGGGTGCTTCGTTTATTGTGTTGGGGTCTGCCATTTGTTATGCCATTTCGCATACCGCCACAAAATCATTAAGCGCATCAGAATCGGCATTCTCAATATTGTTTTATATGTGTTTGATTCAGCTTCCAATTGGATTATTGCTTACCGTATTCAATTGGGTTTGGCCGGTAGGTTTTCAATGGCTGTGGTTGCTGCTGATTGGTTTTACGGCATTGTCTGCTCATTATTGCATGGTAAATGCAATGAAATACGCCGAAGTGACCACCATTGTGACACTTGATTTTTTAAGGTTGCCACTTATTGCATGGGTGGGGGTTCTGCTTTATTCAGAACAGTTGGAAGTTGCATTAATCATGGGCGGTATATTGATGTTAGCCGGCAACATGGTAAGCCTTAACCAATCTAAACTTAAATAGCATAACAACATTTGAGTGTGACTGGTTTGGGGGAACTATCTAAGCGTGTATTTGTTATTTGAACCAACGAGCTTTGATAAGGTCTCATTACGTTCAGAAACTCAATAAAAAAGGATGGTTTTATGGCACAGGGTATTAACAATGGCATTATCACGTCAGTTTTCATTTTGTGCTTGTCTGTGATCAGTATTCATTCTCAGGCATCAGGTGTGCGCTCTGTTTCTGAGCAGTATTTAGTGAATAATTTTTCTCATATATGTATTTTAGATGTGAATCATGTGGAGACTAAAGAGAATATACAGACGTTTAAGAATGGCACCTCGCGGCGTATCTCATCAAGCTTAACCATGAAGGCCACACCTATAAAATCTCTGAAAGGGGATTGTGGTGCCTCTTTACTCACTACCACCTATACGACACCGATTATGGCTACCTTTAACGAAGATGGCTTAATTGAGAAGCGTTATACCATTATAGAAACAAGCTCGGGTTTAGAAATGAAAGTAGAAGCCGGGCAGCGCTATATTGTCAGTTTTTATGATGTTGATCAAAATGCAGGTGTTCAGCGTCACTACCGTGTGAATGCCATTGCTGATCGCAAACGTTTAAAGGCGTTAATTGCTAATCAAAACGCTAGTGATTAGCTGGTTTGGGGGGGGATTTAAAGCTAACTTGATAGGGTGCCATTTATTTGTAATTGGTATATCTTAATATTCAAATAATTAGCTAGCGTTAGTTTTGGAATCATCCGTTGTCATTTTTTGAAACCCTATTACTTGTTGTTGCCATATTGGCAGGCCTTTCCATTATCTGGAGCACCATTATTTGTGGCATTACGCCTATGCCCAGTTCGGCAGTGGCAAGAAAAGCCATGTTGGCGTTAAGTTGTGAAACAGGGAATGGCCCCATATACGAATTGGGCAGTGGCTGGGGCAATGTTTTGATTGCTTTGGCTAAGCAATTTCCTAATAGGCAAATAGTCGGGTATGAAATTTCTTTCTTGCCTTGGCTAATCAGCAAGTTGTTAATTAAGATTTTGGGTTTAAAGAATGTACATGTATACCGAAAGAATTTTTTAAATGCGGATTTGTCTGAAGCTTCTGTGATTGTGTGTTATTTGTTTTTGGAAGTGATGGAAAAGCTAGACGCCAAATTAAAAACAGAAAGTAGCCAGCTTAAATTTGTGATCAGTAATAATTTTTCTTTGCCAAACCACACACCGGTTAAAACCATTCAGTTAAATGATTTTTACGGCTCGCCGGTTTATTTGTATGAATGGAAGGGTTGACTCTTAGCTGAAATAGATCCC
>CAJXIT010000008.1 GCA_913054055.1 uncultured Thalassolituus sp. | reverse complement strand
TTATTAATATCCTTTTATTTGCTTTTTGGTTGTATTACTGGCGGTAAAATCCCAAATATGGGGTGTTAATTGATTAATTAGGCATGTGTGCTAATATCCGTATAAAGCCCTATAAGCGTTAAATATGTTACTAATATCCTAATAAAAGGATGGTGAGTATGAAGTCTGAGTATCAATACGAAGAATCGGCCCAGTTGGTATTAGACCGTATAGCGGTGGCTGCCAAGAAGAAGCGCTTGGCGCTGCAGCATTCACAGGAAGAAGCCGCGTTTCATGCTGGCCTGTCTATTAAAGCGGTGCAAGCGGTTGAGTCGGCAAGCAATTGTCATGTGATTAAGCTGATGACCTACCTTGCATATTTAGGATTAACGGATGTGCTGTTAAATAGTTTTCCTGATCCTGAGCGATTAACCCCAATTGAAAAAATGGCCATATCAAAAGGCAAGATAGACGACATAAAAAAAGCCAGAGTATCCCGAACTCGAAAAGGCGCACATAAAGCAGGGAGCCAAGAGACGGGGACAGCTTCAACAAACACAATATCCGACAATAAGCTGCCATGGAAAACTGAATAATGGCCATTAATAATGCAACGGTTTCTTTATGGGGAATAGACATTGCGGTGATTAGCTGGGATGAACAGCAAGGTGTGTGTGATTTTCAATATTTACCAGAATTCATTGAGTACGGAATAGAAGTGGCGCCAATCACTATGCCGCTTCAAACCGAGCCGTATCGCTTTCCTAATTTAAATAAAGAAACCTATAAGGGTTTACCCGGCATGTTGGCCGATGTGTTGCCCGATAAGTTTGGTAATGCATTGATCGACCAATGGTTGATTAAACAAAAGCGATCTAAACAAGATTTTAACCCAGTGGAAAGGCTGTGTTACACAGGCACACGCGCCATGGGTGCCTTAGAGTTTCATCCTGAAATTCAGAAAACCAAAAACAATAAAAAGCAGCCCATCGAAATTTCTGAAATGGTGACTCTGGCCAACGATGTGCTGAACAACAAAGCGTATAAGCTGCAAGGCAGCGATTTAAATGGCGACTTAGACAGTAAAGCGTTTGAATACATTTATCAGGTGGGCACATCAGCCGGTGGCGCAAGGGCTAAAGCCATTATTAATTGGAACGAGACACAAAACATTATTGTGGCAGGGCATGAGTTGCCTGAACCCGGTTTTGAAAGTTGGTTGATTAAGTTTGATGGGGTGGATGAAAACAAAGACAAAGAAGTATTGGCGGATCCTAAAGGGTTTGGTCGCATTGAATACGCGTATTATTTATTGGCCAAGCGTGTGGGCATTGCTATGAGTGAATGTCGGTTATTAGAAGAATCTGACCGTGCACACTTTATTACCAAGCGTTTTGATCGCCAAGGGGGCAAAAAGATTCATAAAACCAGTTTGTGCGGCATGGCCCATATGGATTTTAATGACAATCTTAATAACGCTTATGAACAAGCATTTCAAACCGCAAGGCAATTGGGGTTGCCAAAAAGTGATTTAGAGCAATTGGTTAAGCTGATGGCGTTTAATGTGATTTATAGAAACCAAGATGATCACACTAAAAACATTGAATTTTTAATGGATCAAGAAGGGCAGTGGCGTTTGGCACCAGCGTTTGATTTAACCTTTGCCTATCGACCCGATGGTGTATGGACGCGTTTTCATCAATTAAGCATTAACGGCAAGCGTGATGAGTTTGAATTAAAAGATTTAGAGCTAGCCGCAAAAGCCGCGGGTTTTAGTGCGCAAAAAGCACGAAGTTTGATTGCTGAAGTGGATGTGGGTCGTCAGCTGTGGACGAGTTTTGCAGAAGAGGCCGGTGTGAATAATGACAGGTCGTTACAGATTGAATCGCACTTTAGGCGCTTGCTTTAGGGCTGGATCGTGCAGAGGTTACCCTCGTACGAGCGCAGCCCTCTGCGCGATTTAATGTTTATGATGATTTTGCAGCTGCTTAAACGCGGTAATTAGATTTTCAGGCACTTCACAGCTTTTGCCATTTTTATAATCGTAATAAACAATTGATCCCGTGCCTTTTGCTGCAATGGTGTTGTGCTGTTCACTGAATACTGCGTATTCCATAATAAAGCGTTTATCACCCTTGTTTGGCAGCTCTTTTAGGCGGGTGCCGATAATGATGTTATCAGGGTAGGCCACTGGTGCGCGAAACTGGCATTGGGTTTCGGCCAGTATTGGGCCTATGTTGGTTTTATCCATGTGAGCCATAACGCCAGTTTTTTCAAAGTAGGCGATGCGAGCGTCTTCAAAAAAACGAAAGTACACGGTGTTGTTCACGTGTTGAAATGCGTCCATGTCTCCCCAAAGCACACCTTGTTTAAGTGTGAGTGGGTAATCTTGTAGAAACTCGCTTTTTTTATCGCTCATAACATCACTCGATTGACGATTGCTTTTAATTAAGAGCTTATTCTAGATGACGATTAGGTTAAACGCATTAGCAAAAAGACTCTAATTGACACGCGGTTTTATACTCGTTAATTAATTGTGTGGCCAGTTCTTCAATGTTTGGGATGGAATGAATGCCACCTACACCATGACCCGCACTCCAAATATCTTTCCAGCTATTGGTATTGCCTAAGTCCATATCCACATGGTCTTTACTGGTAAGGGCAGCTACATCTATGCCAGCTTGTTCAAGTGATGCTCTTAAATAGTTGGCATGAACACCGGTAAAGTGATCGCTAAATACAATGTCATCAATGGTGGATTGCACCAGCATTTCTTTATATTCATTTGGGGTTTGTGCTTCTTGTGTGGCGATAAAGCGTGTGCCCATATATGCCATGTCGGCTCCCAATACTTCGGCCGCACGAATGCCTTGGCCGTCGTTAATGGCACCGGCTAGTGCGAGTGGGCCGTCCCAAAATTCACGTATTTCACGCACTAGGGCAAATGGATTGTGATGGCCGCCGTGGCCGCCAGCACCAGCACCCACCACTATGATGCCGTCTACACCTGCGGCAATGGCTTTTTTAGCGTGCTGCGTTTTTATCACATCATGAAATACAATGCCGCCCCAGCTGTGCACGTCTTTTACAATGTCTGTTGGGTTGCCTTGGCTGGTAATCACCATGGGCACTTTGTGTTTTCTAATTAAATCTTGGTCTGCTTGTAATCGAGAGTTAGAAGGGTGAACCACTTGGTTAACCGCAAACGGGGCCACTTTTTTTTCTGGGTTGGCGTGTTTGTATTGGCTTAGTTCGTTAGAAATTCCACTTAGCCATTCATCCAGTTTTTCTTGTGGGCGAATATTTAAAGCAGGGAAAGAACCGACAATGCCATTTTTACAGTTCTCGATGACCAGTTTGGGTGTGCTCACAAGAAACATGGGAGCGCAAATCACGGGCAGTGACAAGTTGTCTTTTAATAATTTGGGTAGCGGCATTTTTCTCAATTCTTATTTTAATATCAATTTAAAAATATATGGGCGTTGTTTATCAATACTAGCGACGACTGGGTAAGGTATCCATGTATTTTGCGATCATGCCTAACATCATTTCATCACTGCCACCGGCAATGGAAAGAATGCGGGTGTCACGATACGCGCGGCTAACAGGGTTGTCCCAGGTAAATCCCATGCCACCCCAATATTGCAAACAAGCGTCTGTGAGCTCTCGCCATAAACGGCCTAACTTGAGTTTGGCCATGCTTGCCAGTTTGGTGGCGTCTTCTCCATCAATGTGTTGCTGGCAGGCTTTCCAAGTTAAGGCTCTTAGTGCTTCTACTTCGGTTTGAAGTTCAGCCAATTTAAAGTGCACAACTTGGTTGTTTAATACAGGCTGGCCAAAGGTTTTTCGTTCGCGGGTGTAGTCAATGGTATCTTGAATCAGGCGTTCCATATTTTTTAAACCGCTGGCTGCGGCATACATGCGTTCTTCTTGAAACTGCATCATCTGAATCATAAAGCCTTGGTTTTCTTGGCCGATGACATTGCGTTTTGGCACGCGAACATCATCAAAAAATATTTGGCCGGTATCACTGGCGCGCATGCCAATTTTATCAATGGGTTCAGAAATGCTGATGCCTTTAGTATTGAGGGGCACAATGATTAGCGATTTATTTTTGTGGACAGGGCCATCTGAGGTGTTGGCCAGCAAACAAATGAAATCCCCTTGGGTGGCATTGGTGATCCACATTTTACTGCCATTAATGATGTAATCATCGCCATTTGTTTTAGCCGTGGTTTTAAGGCCAGCAACATCTGATCCGGCACCCGCTTCACTGACACCAATGCACGCCACCATGTCACCGGCAATGGCAGGGGCTAAAAATTCTTGGCGCAAGGCATCGCTGCCAAAGCGGGCAAGGGCAGGGGTGGCCATGTCAGTTTGAACACCCACTGCCATAGGAATAGACCCTCCATAAGCTCGGCCAATTTCTTCGGCAAATGCGAGATTGTAGCTATAATCTAGTCCTAAGCCGCCAAAGTCAGCGGGTTTATGGATGCCCAATAACCCTAAATCCCCCATTTTTTTGAAAATCTCATGCAAGGGGGCTCTGCCGTCTTTTTCCCATTCATTTATAAATGGGTCTAGTTCGTTGTTTACGAAGTCACTAACGGTTTTTCTAAGTGCTTTATGTTCAGCGGTCTCTTGCATGAGGGGGAGCCTATTCATGGTTTATGTGGCAAGCATATCTGAGCAAAAGCCTTAAAAAGCAGGTGAAAGGGTTTAAAAAATGTTTGATCGTGCCAAAATGGTAAAAATAGCAGTAATATATCTTGGGGTGTCATGTTAAAGCAGGTTGTCTCGTATTTGCCGGATCAGTGTATGGGGTTGAGTCTTGGGTTGACCCAAGATGTGTTTGCCTATGCCAGTCAGTTGCAAAAGCGCATGCTAGGCAGGGAGATTGATCTTAAGCTAATCAGTGTAGATGGCCGTCCGGTTCATAGCTTTAGTGGTTTGAAAGTAGAGGTGGATGGTGGTTTGGACGATGTGCAGTTACCAGATTTGGTGATCGTTCACGCTTGGTGGGGAGACCTTGATCAACAGCTAAATGCTCAGCAAGCGCTGTTAAAAAAATTACAGTACTGGCACGAACACGGTGTGCCGATTTTAGCCCCTACCACCGCGTCCTATTTTTTGGCCGATGCTGGGTTACTGGATAATCGCATGTGTACCACCCATTGGCATAAGCATGCCGAATTTATAAAGCGTTATCCTAAGGTGGATTGTCATCCAGAGCGTTTTATCACTGCCACTGGTGATTTGTATTGCAGTGCCGGTTTAAATGCGGCGTTGCAGGTTATGGTGTATTTGTTAAGTCGCTTTAGTCATGAAGAAGTGGCCACGCAGGTAGAGCATACGTTTTTAGTGGATTTTCGCTCAGGTTATCAGCATGACTTTATTCAGCTTGCTGATCAAAGCAGGCACTTAGACGAAACCATTTTGTCGGCACAGCAGTGGATAGAAATTCATTTTCAACAAGAAATTCAACTTCAGCAGTTAGCCGATAAAAGCAATATGAGCTTGCGTACATTTAAACGCAGGTTTAAAGAGGCAACAGGGGTCGCTCCTTTACAATACATTCAAAAGATTCGCATTGAACAGGGCAGAGAGCTATTAACCCATTCTAATAAAAGTATTGGGCAAATCTCTTATTTGGTGGGGTACGATGATCCAGGGCATTTTAACCGCTTGTTTAAACGTGCGTACGGTACGACACCCGCTAAATGGCGCAAGCATAAGGAATAGTTTACAAGTCGCTGTTGGCTGATTTGGTTAAACCGTATCTTTTTAGTAGATCGTCAAGAGAGCCGTTGCTACTGATTTTCTTTAGCAGTGCATTAATTTTATCTGTGGTTAATGGATGGTTGTTGCGTACTAAGATGGTGTGTTTATAAACTTGATCAAATTTATTTGAGGCAAGAATTTTATTGATGTAGTGGGGGTTGTTGAACAGTATTTTCGCTAAAAATGATCGAGTAACAATCCCAATCTCAACTCTTTCTGAGAGCACTTGATTAATAATGGTGCTAGGGCTTGTGGCTAGCTCAATATTGAATTTGGATTTCAAGAATTTTTCATCTGAGTTGAAATCAGCAAATTGATAGTGATAACCAAGAATGGCTGCTAGAGATTTTTGATGAATATTATTGAAATAATCCTGTGTTTTATACCCAGTTTTTTTTGTGATGTAAACTTCACCACCTGTTAAAAATACGTGGCTTGCTGAAATATTCTTTTCTTGCCAGCCCCATTGCTTGTTTTCAAAGAAAAGTGCGTCAAACGCTTCTCGGTTAAAATCTAAATATCGACGCTTAGGGCTAGTTAATACAAATTGGAATTGGAATTCAGATTGTTGTTCGTTGAGTAACTGAATCAAATCTAAGGTGAGTCCGCTGGGTTTACCAGATGCGACGTTAACAAAAGGGGGAAATAAGTATCCACCTACTTTTACGACAGTGGAGCACAATGCATTTTGCCCCACTAGCATTAGCAGGGCGAGAATCATTATTCGCATATTCATCGCAGATTTGTATGTATTAATATTAATCTAGCAGATGACTGGTTAATCACCAGTATATATAGGGTTATAGCGGTTAATTAGCTTTTTTGGGCCTTGAAAGATTCAGTATGCCCGCCAGTATGATCAAGGCGCTGCCAATGATGGTACTGATCAGCAGTGACTCTCCCCAAATAAACCAGCCCAAAGCGGCGCCGTACACCACCGAACTATAAACGTATGGGCCAATCTGCCCTGGGTTTGCAATGCGGTATGCACGGGTTAATGCCAGTTGCCCTAAGGTGCCTGCTAAGCCCATGAGTACAATCCAAGGCCAGTTGTGGGCTAGAGGCACTTGCCAGCTCCAAAGTAAGGGAATAGTGGCCAAAATACTGCTGATTACACCAAAATAAAAAACAATGGTGACACTGGATTCAGTGCTGCCCATTAATCGAATGGTGACCTTGGCAGAACCTGCTAGAAAAGCGGCACCGATACCGATCAGAGCGATGGGGGTAAATGCATCGGTGCCAGGCCTTAATATAAAAATCACGCCAATAAAGCCCAAGGCAATGGCGGCGACATTTTTGCGTCTAATGGACTCGCCTAGCCAAATTGCGGCAATAATGGGCATAAAAAACGGCGTGGTTAACTTTACCAAAAAGGCTTCAGCAAGAGGCATATTGCCCAATACATAGAAAAATCCGTACATGGCGGTTAAGCCAACGCCAGCTCTTAACAAATGCAGGTGAAACTTCTGGGTTTTAAGGGAGGAAAATCCTGAGTTGAATACAATGGGTAATAGCAGCAGTAATCCAAATAAGTTGCGATAAAACACAATGACTTCGGTGGGAAGGTCTAAACTTAAGTGTTTAATAATGGCGCCCATAACCGCCAATAAAGCCTCCCCTAATAGAATGAGAAGGGCGCCTTGTAAGAGTTTGTTTGGGGCAGTTTTTGGATTCACAGCATAAGACCAAGTTTCGAATGGGGTATTGTATCAAAATTTGATTTAGATCAGGTTGAATTTATTGCCAGTGGCACCATATCGTTAAGTAAGCAAAGCATTAACCTAGTTTGTTAAACACCGAACATAAGAGACTGAGTGTTTAATGAAGACTTGTTGAGAGGATTAAGTCTATGAGAATGGAAAAATTTACCAGTAGTTTGCAGCAAGCTCTATCTGAAGCGCAATCTATGGCATTAGGCCGCGATAACAGTCAGATTGATACGATTCATTTATTACTAGCGCTGCTTGATCAAACCCCTGGTGGCATTCGTCCTTTATTGCAAAGCCTTGGGATTAAGACAAATGCTCTTAAAACAAAGTTAAATGAAAAGGTTTCGGATTTACCTAAGGTGTCTTCGCCGGATGGAAATTTAAGTTTGGCCCCAGAATTGGGTAGAGTATTAAATTTAACAGATCGCTTGGCACAAAAACGCGGCGACCAATATATTTCAAGCGATCTTGTTTTATTGTCAGCACTGGATGATAAAGGCGGTGCAGGCCAAGTATTAAAAGAAATGGGTTTAACAAAAGACAAGGTTGAAAAAGCCATTGATGAAATTCAGCAAGGTGAAAGTGTTGATGACCCAAATGCAGAAGACAATCGTCAAGCGTTAGATAAATACACAGTGGATTTAACAGCCCGTGCAACGGAAGGTAAATTAGATCCAGTGATTGGCCGTGATGATGAAATTCGTCGCACCATTCAAGTTTTACAACGCCGAACAAAAAATAACCCTGTATTGATTGGTCATCCGGGTGTGGGTAAAACCGCCATTATTGAAGGTTTGGCTCAGCGTATTGTGGATGGTGAGGTGCCAGAAGGATTACGTGACAAGCAAATTCTTTCTTTAGATATGGGCGCATTACTGGCCGGTGCAAAATTTCGTGGGGATTTTGAAGAGCGTCTTAAAAATGTATTGAAAGAAGTGAGTAAACAAGAAGGCAATATCATTTTGTTTATTGATGAAATACATACCATGGTGGGCGCTGGTAAAACCGATGGCGCCATGGATGCGGGCAATATGTTAAAGCCGGCATTAAGTCGAGGTGAGTTACATTGTGTGGGGGCCACCACATTAGATGAATACCGAGAGTACATTGAAAAAGATGCAGCGCTTGAGCGTCGCTTTCAAAAGGTGGTGGTGGATGAACCTACCGAAGAGGATACCATTGCAATTTTACGTGGTTTAAAAGAACGGTACGAAGTGCATCATGGTGTTCAGATCATGGACGGCGCCATTGTGGCTGCTGCCAAATTGTCAAACCGATATATTTCGGATCGCCAGTTGCCAGATAAAGCCATTGATTTGATTGATGAAGCTGGATCGATTATTCGAATGGAGATTGACAGTAAGCCCGAAGAAATGGATCGCTTAGAGCGTCGATTGATTCAATTAAAAATTGAGCGTGAAGCTTTAAATAAAGAAAACGATGCTGGCAGCAAAAAACGCTTAAAAGAAATTAATCATGAAATTAATAAATTGGGGCATGAGTACGTAGACCTTGAAGATGTGTGGAAAGGTGAGAAACTAATTTTAGAAGGCAATACTCAAGCAAAAGAACAGCTTGAGGTCGTTAAGGTTGAAATGGAGCAAGCTCGCCGAGCCGGTGATCTGCAATTAATGTCAGAACTTCAGTATGGGCACATCCCGGAATAAGAGAAACAAATTGCAGCTGCAGAAGAAGCCGCCAAGGGCAGTAATGAATTTAAATTGCTGCGAAATAAAGTAACGGATGAAGAAATCGCAGAGGTGGTTTCTAAGTGGACCGGTGTGCCGGTTTCAAAAATGTTAGAAGGGGAGCGCGATAAACTTTTGCGTATGGAGTCCGAGCTGCATAAAAATGTGGTGGGGCAGGAAGATGCCATTGTTGCCGTATCCAATGCGGTAAGAAGAAGTCGTGCTGGTCTATCTGACCCTCGTCGCCCCAATGGTAGTTTCCTATTTTTAGGGCCAACGGGTGTGGGAAAAACAGAATTATGTAAAGCGCTTGCCAATTTTATGTTTGATTCAAGTGATGCCATGATTCGTGTTGATATGTCTGAGTTTATGGAGAAGCACAGCGTTGCAAGATTGATTGGTGCGCCTCCTGGTTATGTAGGGTACGAAGAAGGTGGCTATTTAACCGAGCATGTTCGCCGTAAGCCATATAGTGTGATTCTGCTGGATGAAGTTGAAAAAGCGCATCCTGATGTTTTCAATATCTTATTACAGGTATTAGATGATGGTCAGTTAACCGACGGCCAGGGGCGCACGGTAGACTTTAAAAATACGGTATTGGTCATGACATCAAACTTGGGCAGTGATGTGATTCAAACCATGGCGGCCAGTAATTCATCATCAGAGCAAAGTGATGTGGAATACGATGCCATGAAAGATGCCGTGATGGAAATTGTAGGTGGCCACTTTAGGCCTGAGTTTATTAACCGAATTGATGAAGTTGTGGTGTTTCACCCATTAATGAAAGAGCAAATCAGGGGCATTGCAGATATTCAACTTGATCAATTACGCAATCGATTGAAAGAGCGTGAGATGACGTTTGAACTCACTGATGCCGCTATAGATAAAATTGTGACTGCAGGCTACGACCCGGTTTACGGTGCAAGGCCATTGAAGCGCAGTATTCAGCGCTACATTGAAAATGTACTGGCACAAGATATTTTATCTTCGAAATTCATGGCGGGCGACCATATCATTGCGGATGTGGAAGGAGATCAGCTTTGCTTTAAAGCGGGTCAGTTAGTCAGTTAAAGAGCAAGTTGATAACGTATATAAAAAAAACCAACGCTTAAAAGCGTTGGTTTTTTTGTGTCTAGAGGTTTTAGCGGTGAAGGAATAGAGGATTGATATGGAATAAGAAATTGACTCTCTACGACATTTTGTTTTAATTAAGGTATGCAAACCCCTTTTACTACCTTTGATCCTAAGATTGCTGTTCAGCCAGTACGGTCACTTATTAATTATTGTGAGCGTGCAGGGTTGATGCGTTCCGCTTTATTGCGAGCGGCCAGCTTGTCTGAAGATCAGCTGAATGACAGCCGCCTATTAATCGATGTTGAAAGATACGAAGACCTATTTCGTTTCGCCAGCGAAGCATTGAAAGATGAGGTTTTAGGGTTTAACTTTGGAAAACAGTTTGAAGCAGACCGCTGGGGTGTATTGGGGTACATTGCGATGACGGCTCAAAATATTGTGGCGGCCATGGATGCTCAATATAAATTTCAGTCTTTGTCGGGCAACATGGGTGCCCCTATCCAAATCAATCAGGGGATGGTTACGACCTTGCAATGGGTGCCCGCCTATAATTGCAGTCATCATTTGCCTGAGCAGATTGTCAGTGGGCTGGTTAGTATGGGCCGTATCGTAACCAATAACGAGGGTTATGCGCCACGAGCTGTTTTCTTTACCCATAAGCCACAAGCCCCAATTTCACAGTATGAAAGCTTTTTTCAGTGTCGGGTTGAATTTGAAGGACAGTTCAATGGCATTGTCATGGATAACAATGAATTACTCACCCCTCTTAGAAAATCTGATCCCGAGTTAAATAAAATGTTAGTTGGCCATGCGCAATCAATGTTGGCCCAACAGACGTTTAGTTCTCCCATGGAGGTGATTAAAGATTATGTGATTAAAACCTTGCCGAGTCATGTGCCGGATATTGATGAGGTTGCTGACTATTTAAAGCTGAGTGTGCGCAGTACTCAGCGGAAATTACAAGATTATGGCACCAGTTATACGCAAGTATTGGATGCCATTCGTAAAGAACTGGCGCTGACATATCTGCGTCAAACCCATAACTCAGTGCTCTATATCAGTGAGCGCTTGGGCTTTTCTGAACAAAGTGCTTTTCAGCGCGCTTTTAAGCGTTGGACAGGTACCACACCAAGGCGCTATAGAGTGTCTATACTCACAGAATAGGTCATTGAAGGTCATTTTTTGACTTTGCACGCCAGTGAGTTGACCTTAGCAGTCAGGATTCTTCTGACGGGATAGATTAGAGTGTTCACACTATAAAAAAACAGCAGTTGGACGTTTTATGCCTGAGATACACTATGACGGTGGACAGCAGTGGATCCTAAATTTAACCCTTGCCATGATGGTATTAGGGTTAGCACTGGATATTCACCCAAAAGATTTTCTTAAGGTATTTAAAGCGCCTAAAGCACCAGCGATTGGCTTAGCTGCGCAGTTTATATTATTACCCGCGTTTACTTGTGGCTTAACTTTGCTGATGGATTTACCAGCGGGTATCGAGCTGGGAATGATTTTAGTAGCGGCTTGCCCTGGCGGGGCATTATCTAACTTTATTACTCACCTTTCTGGTGGTAACACGGCATTATCCATTTCAATCACTGCCATATCCAGCACCATTGCAGTGGTTATGTTGCCCATTAATTTCATGTTTTGGGCGTCACTTAATCCAGTTGCCAACGAATTGTTACTGAATATCAACGTTGATGGCTCTGACATTATTAAATCTTTATTAATGGTGTTAGCTGCTCCGCTGGCTATTGGGTTTTTGATGCAACACTTCACGCCAAAGTTATCTAAAAAGCTGCACTCAATTTTAAAATATTTAAGCTTGGTGGCTTTAATCATGTTTATTGTGATTGCTGTGGCGAAAAATTATGAACATTTTTTAGCTCAGTTTTGGCTGTTATTTGCAGCTGTACTGGCCCATAACTTATTAGCCATGGGAACCGGTTTTGCTGCTGCTTCTGTGGGTGGCTTGCCCACAGCAGATAAAAAAGCGATTACTTTAGAAGTGGGCATGCAAAATTCATCTCTGGCCATTGCCATTGTATTCACACAATTTAATGCAGAATACGGCATGGCATTAATCAGTGCTTTCTGGGGCACATGGCACATTGTTTCAGGGATTATTTTTGCAGGAGCGTGTCGCCGTTACATGAAATTAAAAGAAGAGGCCGTTGTATGAAAATTTTAATTACAGGTGCGTCAGGGGATATTGGCACTAGGCTGGTAAAAATCTTTAGTGCCCGTAGTGATGTGGAATTGTTTTCCACTGATTTATCGGATTTGCATTGTAAAGCCAATAGTACTCATGAAAAGTTTGATGTACGAGATAGCCGCTTTATTGAATGGGTTGAATCCGTGAAACCGGATGTGATTATTCATTTGGCTTCTATTATTCAGTTGCCTGCAAGCATGTCGGTTCAAGATGCGTTTGATATTGATGTTAAGGCGACAGAGCGTTTGTTAGAAACATCGGTTAAATGCGGGGTTGGTAAATTTGTTGTGACATCCAGTGGAGCCGCATACGGGTACTGGAAAGATAATGCCGATTGGTTAACAGAAGACATGCCTCCTCGTGGTAATGATGATTATTTTTATTCTTCTCATAAACGTCAAGTTGAAGAGATGATGGCCGTTTATCGTGAAAAGCATCCTGAACTTAAGCAGGTGGTATTACGCCCTGGAACCGTATTGGGGCCTAATTTTGAAAATCCGATTACTAATATGTTCAGTAAAAACATCATCAGTGGTATTGCCGGTAATGATTCTCCATTTGTCATTATTTGGGTGGATGATTTAGTAGAATATTTAATTGAATCCGCAGTGACGGATGTTGAAGGTGTTTATAACGTGGCAGGAGATGGTACGTTATCTTTAAAACAAATCGCTAAACGTTTAAATAAAATGTATTTGCCGATTCCTGCTGGATTTTTAAGGTTTATGTTGGGGCTGCTAAATCCGTTGGGTTTGTCACAATATGGACCTGAACAGGTGAAGTTTATAGAATTTCGCCCACTGCTTTCTAATAAAAAAATTAAATCAGTATTTAATCATCAGCCTGGTAAAACCACTGCTGGCGCATTTGAGTCTTTCTTACAAGAAACAGATAAAGAGTACATAAAATCATGAAAAAACAAATAATAGTGAGTTTGTTCAGTGTCTGTGGCTTTGGTGGTTTTGCTCAAGCCGGTACAGTCAATGTAGTGGATGAGTCAGGTAATGCATTAAATAACGTGATGGTTTCACAAACCCCTGTGGCAGGGTTTACGATTGACCGCAGTGACAACGGATACCCTCCTGTTGGTGTATTAAATCGTTCTAGTGGAACGTATTCTCAATTTACTGGCGATAAAGGCGTTGTGAATTTCGATACCTTTAAAAATGAAAAAGTGCGATACCGCATTAGGAAGCCGGGTTATAAAGATCAAACCATTGAGATGATGGGGGATAAAACTTGGAAAGCCGTTATTGAAAAAGAACATGATCCTGTTGCCTTAGCCGCATCGCGCCCAGCCAATACTTGGTTGGCTGCACTGGATTTAGAAACAGATCTTAAAAAACACTACATTATGCAGTGTGGCTTTTGTCATCAGCAGGGCAGCATGTATCTGCGACGTGATCGCAGCGTAGAGGCATGGGATGAAACCATTTATCGTATGGTGAATTACGGTGCACGCTTAGCGGATGACGCACAGGTTGAGCTTCCAAAATTATTGCACGAGAAATATGGCCGTTTAAATGCTAACCCTGAACTGATTCCAGAAGGCACACCTTGGGAGGCCCATTTAAAACACGCATCACTTATAGAATGGCCAATTGGTGACAGTTTCTCGCAAATGCATGACTTGCTGTACCATTCTTCTGGAAAAGTTTATGTGGGTGATAACCTTCAAGATCGCATGTATGAAATGGACACAGAAACAGGTGAGTACATTGTTTATAAGCTACCTAAAGAAGAGTGGGATCAGCATGGTGGCTTATTAGGATCTCGTTTAAAAGACTTTCCTAAGCATGAAACGTTTGCAGGCATTCATTCATTCGCTGAAAGTGCGAAAGATGGTCATATCTTTATCACGGCTTCTTACCAGCAACGCATAATTGAGTTTAATCCTGAAACAAAAGAGTGGACTAACCATCATATGGATGATGGCTATTACCCTCATACATTGCGTGTTGATGAAAACGATAATGTTTGGTTTACGCTAGCGCTGTCTAATCAAATTGGTATGTTTGATCGTAAAACGAAAACCTTTAAACACTTTGATTTGCCATCAAGAAGTTTAAAAGAAACCATCACAATTAATATGATGGGTTTTCTGTTTAAATTGATGAGCTGGGGTTTACCTGTTGGTAATTGGGCATCTGTTGATCGTGATTCTACGGGTGTGCCGCTTCCTTACGGAATTGATATTGCACCGGATGGTGGTATTTGGTTTGCCCGATTGCATGCAGACAGTATTGGTCGCATTGATCCGCTTACACATGAAATAAAGATGTACGACACACCGTTTAAGGGCCCGCGCCGTTTACGTGTTGATGCTGATGGTGGTATTTGGATTGCTGCTTTCCCAGAGTCTCAAATCGTACGATTTGATCAAGATAAAGAAGCATTCGAGTTTTTTGATCTGCCTGTGAAACCTTTGGGCAGCGAGACGCCTTATTCATTGAATATTGATAAGAAGCGTTCAATTGTTTGGGTGAACGGCAATACTTCTGACTCGTTGTACGCGTATTATTATGAGAAAAAACAATGGCAGCATTACCCAATGGCGAAAAAAGTAACCTTTACACGTGATGTTGAAATTGCCCCTGACGGCACGGTGTTTACCACTAACTCAAGCTTCCCAAGCTGGCATATTGAAGATGCACAGCCAACATTAATTGTTCTTGATCCTGTTCATATTCAGTAACAATACGCAAAGCAGTCGTTAGGCTGCTTTGCATTTTTTCTCATTCGGAAAACTCATGAAACTCATTCTATTTTATTTGTCATGTTTTATGGCGTTTGTCGCAGGCCATATGGTGAATTACAGTGCCATATTGTATAGCTTGGAGCAGTTTGATTCGTCGCTGCTAGCAGGATTAGCATATGGCCTTTGCTTTGGACCTCCTATTATATTTGGTTGGATTGCTGGTGCGTACATTGATCGTTACAGTGCCAAACGAGTTTTACTAATTGCACAAAACTTTTTTGTTTTGGGTGGGTTAGGCATGTTGTATGTGATGGCGTATCAACCTGAATCAAGTATTGTTATTTTTCTGATTTCGAGTTTCTTTGTGGGTATTGCTTGGTCATTTGTCGCCCCCGCACGATTTGCTGCCATGACACAATATGTTTCAGATGAACAGTTACCTCAATCTACCATTACTTTTAATTTGTTAGTGATGATTGGTTTTGGTTTGGCGCCTATTTTATTGACGCAAATTCAATCGGTTTTTGAATGGAAGGGCGTGGCCATTACCAGTATTTTCATGTTTATGATCAGTAGTCTGTTACTGCTTAATGCGCCTAATGTGCATGAGCGCTTAAGTCATGAAAACTTAAAACAAGAGTGGCTTGGTTGCTTTGATGCGATGAAATCCATTCCGGTTATCCCTCAATTATTATTTTCAGCCATTATTGGTTATTTATTAATGGGGCCTATGCAGGTGATTTTACCTCAGGTAGCGGAGCAACAATTGGGTTTAAATACAATTGAGAAAGGCCAGTATCTTGGATTAATTGCTTTGTCTTTAATTATTGGTGGCATTGCTGCTATGAAACTAAAGGGTATTGTGCCCATTGGTAAAACCATTATTGGAATGCTGTTTTTATGCGGTATTTCTATGGGGCTCATTGGTTTGATTGAAACAGTTTGGCTAAGCTGTTTAGTTTTAGTGGTCGCGACCACGCTAGCAGGTATGGTTGTAAGTTTTATTGTTGCAGGTCTGCAGCATTTTACTCCTGTAGAAGTGAAAGGACGCGTAATGAGTATTTATACGATTATAAGTCAGGTGATCTCAGCAATGGCAGGTGTGTTGGCAGGTGCCATTGCACAGGGCGTCAGTGTTCCTTTTAGTTTGTATGTGGTCGGTGGGTTATTTATTGCGCTTACCTTAATGTTGTTCATTAAGGGGCAGCATATCAAACGATTTGATTCATTTTCTTGAGAAGGCAGGCAGTTTTTAAAGCTTAGGCTTTTTTGCGACAAAAGCCTGATCGCTTGCAAGCATACCAACAAGGACACACCAAGCCCGCGCGAGCGCAGACCCTGTGCGATTTTGAATTAAGCTTTATCGGTCACGGGGTGACCTCGTACAAAGTGCTCTTATATAAGCTAGCGAGATTATCAATATAGAGAGGGTTAGGCGTGCGCTAAAGCGAACTCCGTAACCCATAAATGTAATACCTGATTGATTACAGTGAAAGCGCTTGTGGTTTAGTTTGTGTCATCAGTAATGTGATGAACATTAATAAAGACACGCCGATCACAGATACACCAACCATTGGGCTGCTTGCGAATACCCAAGCGCTGGTTACGCTACACAAAATAAACTTACAGGCCTCAAAGCTAACGCTGTAACGGCTGCTTTCTTGTACTTTTCCTAGGCTAAATAAAGCGAATGCAAGCGTCACGCCTGATACGACCGTTTGTAAGGGCGTCATGGCCTGTATCATCGCCATGAAGGCTAATAATCCAGGGGCAATATACAAATACTGTGAAATGACATACCATTTTCCTGCCGTAGACAGCGGGGTGTCAAATTTTTCAACGGCTTCGTTACTTTTCACGATTGGGTATTTCTTTTCCACGTCTGCCGGACGGTATCCCGTTTTTCTGAACCACAATGTAAATTTGTCCTTCCAGCTATCTGTTCGCCATGCATCCTTACATAACGAAGAGAGCACTTTAATGTTGCCGTAAATGGGATTCCAACTGGCAAGTTGAGTGCTGATGCCAAAAATAACTTTCTCTTCTTTTAGTTCAGGCTGAAACGTTTTAAATAGTCGATCCCATAAAATAAATACGCCACCAAAATTTTTGTCTACATAAATTTTGTTTTTTGCGTGATGCACTCTGTGGTTGCTTGGAGTCACAAATATAGCCTCAAACCATTCGGGCATGCGTTGGATAATTTGGGTGTGTACCCAGTATTGATAAATTAAGTTTAGTGAGGCCACCGTTAACAATACAATTGGGTCGAAACCAAAAAAGGCTAATGGAATATAACACAGTGCACCAATTGGATTTGGGATGCTGGTTTGTCGCAATGCTGTGGTTAGATTGTATTCTTCACTTGAATGGTGAATCACATGGCTTGCCCAGCCAATATTAATAACGTGGCCAATTCTATGGTTCCAGTAATAGGCAAAGTCGTAAAGTACAAAGGCTGTGGCGTATGTCCAAAACGTATTTTCCCATGTAAATAACGCATAGCTTTGATAACTGTATGCATACAATGAGAATGGTATTAATGCATACATGGCACCAGTAACACGGCTCAGCATGCCCATTGATAACGAGTTTATGGCATCATTTAATTGGTAGTAATGTGTTCCCTTTAAATGGTTAATTAGCATCTCAATGGCGATGAGAATAAAAAATCCAGGAACAGCCATAAGAATGATATTCATTATTTTTCTCCTTTTTGTTGGCTGAAGCTTAGGGTTGATAATAAATAGAAACCGCCTACGCACAGGTGATAAACAGCAATCAATAAATCTTTATTAGAGATAAGCGCTCCCCAGATTAATGTGCTTAATAACACCACAGTGGCTAAGCTAAGGCGTATTAGAGCTTTGCTATTTGATTTTAAATTTAACAATGTAAAAGCAATGGCTAATAACATGATGATCATGCTTACCAATGAAAGCTCGTGTTTAATGTTGAGTAGCAGCGAAACAAAGGCACTTACTAAAATAAGGTATGCGATATTTTTATTCAGATTTGATTCAAAGTGTTGCCATGCAGCGCCAATAATAAAAGCTGTGAGCGCTAAGTGTTTTGATAAATAGGTAAAAAGGCCGTGGTATCTGGATACGTCTAAATCGGTAAGAAATTTAATGGCGCCAAATAGGGAAGCAGTCAGCGTGATTAATAGAGATAATTGAAATATCACCCCCATGAATCGAGAGTGACTAGGTAGCGTTTTAAGGGCGTACAATATGGCCCCTATGATAAACGCTTCTGATAATCCGGCTAGCAGCATAGCTGTGTCTCATTGTTATTATTGTTGTGTCACCCATTCAGAATAGGTAGATGTCTATTCTATCTAAGAACGAAATTGATTCTATGGCAATGGACGACAGCCATAGACATTTTAGGTATGTGGAAATAGGTCGTTTTTAGGTGAGGGCTAAGCTTGAAGCTCTAGCATTTGTTTGTCAGCCAGTTGTAAGCTCTCTTTATACAGACTGTCCATGGTTTCTAAGGTTAGCCCATAATGATTAAGCGCTTCTAGTTTCAGATCGTCTAGACGGGCCTCTTGAAAACATTTGGCAGTATGCAGTGTCAGCCCAAGGTCACTGGCATTTGAAAGAATGGCTGTTTCCATGTCTTCAGGTAGGTTTAGGCTTTTAATGATCTCCAAAATAGGTCGATCAAGAAAGGCATCTAACATGGAGAATAAACCCACAGTATAATATTCGTGATTCGCGTGCTGACCAATTTGTTCACCCAGTTTTTCGCACAAAATGGCCCGTTCTAGACTGGTTTGCCTTAAGGCGATGGGCTTGTCTTCTAGGTTGCCTAGGGCCAAAAGGGTTGCCCAGCTGCGAATATGATTCAAACCTAACATGGCAATGGCTTGTTGTAGCGACGAACATTTCGCGACTCGAGCAAATGCAGCTGAGTTCACTAGCCTTAGTAGTTTGTAGCCCATTTGAGGGTCTTGAGATAAGGTCAATGTCATGGCATTAACAGTGATCTCAGGGTTCTGAAGATCTTGCACCAGCTTTAAAACCAGGAGTTTGTTATCAGGCATAGCTTTGCCTTCAACAATTTGTGGTTTACTTAAAAAATACCCTTGAAAAAGCTCAAACCCAAGATCTTTACAAAACTCATACATGTCATGGTCTTCTACTTTTTCGGCAAGGAGTACTAAATTTCGAGGTTTAAATACTTTGGCAAAGCGCTCAATTTGAATCTTTGATAAGGCTAAAACATCCACTTTTACGATATCTACCAATGATAAAAGTGGGGTGCTGTTTTTGTCTAAAATGAAGTCGTCTAAGGCCAATTTGGCCCCTTCTTCACGGGCTATTTGGATGGCTTTTATTAAAGGCTCATCAATTTCAATGTTTTCGAGTATCTCTATTACATACTGTTTTGGATCAAAAGAGGGGCGATCTAAAATGAGATTTTTTGTGAAGTTAATAAAAGCAGGGTGTTTACCGCAGATCGATTCAAGCCCCGCTTCTCCAAAGGCATTTAGCAGCACTTGGCTCGTTGCTTTGTCTCCACAATTAAACTGGGCTGAGTTTGTTTGCATGTTCCCCCTAAACAGCAGCTCATATGCCGCGATCTCTAAAGAGCGGTTATATATGGGCTGCCTTGCAAGTAATGCATGGCCAGTTTTTTGAAGGGGTTGTCCCACAGACTATTCCATATTAGGGAGTATCTCGTACCGTTATTATGAGCTTAGCCTAAAGTGGGCAAACCTGTACCTTGAGCTACACTATTAAAAAGGACAAAGAATATAGGTGTAGGCATTTATGTCTGGAGTATTATCAAACGTTGATTCTAGGACAAAGCTAGTCGGTCAGAACCGTCTTGAGCTGCTCATGTTTAATATGGGTAAAGGGCAAGCCTATGCCATTAATGTCTTTAAAATCCAAGAAGTTTTGCGTATGACTGGTCTTACTCAGATTCCTGATGCGCATCCAGTGGTTAGGGGGGTTACGCACTTAAGAGGGCAGACCCTACCAGTGGTGGATTTAAGCCATGCTATAGGCATGGGACCGATTACAGTTAATGAACACACCACGATGATTGTGACGGAATATAATCGAACCATTCAGGCGTTTTTAGTGGATGGGGTTGAGCGTATCGTTAATATGAATTGGGAAGAAATCATGCCGCCCCCAAAGGGCACAGGCAAGTCCCATTATCTAACGGCCATTACTAAAGTGGATGGCAAGATCGTTGAAATCATAGATGTTGAAAAGGTGCTGGCTGAAATTGTGCCTTATGAAACGGATGTAACTGAGGGCATGGTTGACCTTGATGTCATGGCTCGAGTGAGCGAATCCGGTCTGAAAGTGTTAGCGGTGGACGATTCCGCCATTGCTCGATCGCAGGTAAAAGAAACACTTGTGAGCTTAGGGATTGAGGTGATTCAGGCAAATGACGGCTTGGAGGCTTTAAATATATTACTAAAAATGGCTCAAGAAGAGCCCATTAATAGTCAGTTATTGATGGTCATTACCGATGCAGAAATGCCTTCAATGGACGGGTATATGCTGACAACTGAAATTCGATCCAACCCCGACTTAAAAGATTTGTATGTTGTATTGCATACATCCTTAAGTGGTAGTTTTAATGAGGCTATGGTCGATAAAGTAGGGTGTAATGCCTTTCTTTCAAAATTCCAGCCAGATGGCTTAGCAGCAGCTGTTGAAAAAAGAGCCAAGCAATTGTTTGGCTAACATGTCTTCCATCTCTTCAAATTAATTCAGTATGTCATTACACTCTGGTTTCAAGGAGTGTATATGACTTATTCAGTAAGCCAGCTTTATTATCATCCCATTAAATCCCTAGGCGCGGTCAGTGCAGATGTTATGGCTGTTGATGCCTGTGGACCTGTTCTTGATAGGCGTTTAATGTTGGTTGATGATAACGGAAAATTTGTTACTCAACGGCAATCGCCAGTTATGACGCTAATACAAGTGCAGCATTTAAATGCTCAACTGGTACTTAGTTTTGAAGGCTCGCAATTTGTTTTAGATCTGCCTGATTTTTCTGAGCAAACCAGAACCATACAAACAACGGTATGGGGTGATGAAGTAGTGGGTCAATTCGCAGGGAAGGCTGTTTCAAATTGGATTTCAAACTGCATTAATAAAAAAGTGAATCTTGTATATATGCAGGATTCTGAACATCGCCAAGTGGACTTAGAATTCGCTAATAAAGGTGTACAAACTGGATTTTCTGATGGCTTTCCGTTTTTACTGATCTCTCAGGCGTCGTTGGATTTCCTGTCTGAAAAAGTAGGTTATTCATTGTCTATGAAACGCTTTAGGCCAAACATTGTGGTGTCAGGGTGTGCACCATTTGCAGAAGATAATTGGAAGACGATCAAAATCGGTGATATTACATTTGATTTGGTTAAACCGTGTTCTCGCTGTGTGATTCCTACTATCAATTTATCAACGGCTGAAAAAGAAAAGGAAGTGATGCAAGCTATGCTGGCTCACCGGAAACAAGGTAAAAATGTGTACGTTGGGCAGAATTTAATACATAACCAGCAGGGCCATATTTCATTGGGTATGAATGTAGAAATTATTGAATAGCAAATAGAAACGTTTGTTATTTAAGCGTTAAAAGAATTCGATCTCGTCACCACTTTCTTGATCAATGCCTTTGTCAGATTCATTGAAGTGGTGCTGGTAGACTTCCAGAGCTTCTTCGATGCTTTGTCCTCTTAGAATATGTTCAAACATAATCCGTTCGGCTTCCATTGTGTATGACCCTTTAATGTCTTCTTGGAAACTTTTCCAATGCTCTGGGTTGTACAGACTATCGGGGCTGCTAATCAACACGCCTAAACGATCAAGGCTTTTACAAACGTGGTCTAGCCTTTGGCTGATGCGATCATAAAACTGAAACGCGATGACAGCTCCGTGTACGTCTTCTTCTAGGCTACCGGTGGTTTCTGAAATTGCGTCTTTAAATTTTTCAATGTTATTGGGGGTGACTTTTCCGGTGACTTCTTTGATGGTGGATACATAACCCGCCATGCGAGTGAAGGTGTCAGTAAGTGTGTTAACGCTTTGTGCCCCATCGGTCATTGAGGATTCTACCTGGGCCACGGCCAATGCGAGCATAGTGATGGTTTCTCTGATCTGACTCCAGTCAAGATCTGGGTTATGAGAGCTTGAGCCTTGGTGGTCAATATCGAAACGTTTATCAGCAGGCGTGTTCACAAATACAATCCTAAAATATCCATATATTGAGCATAGCTAACCTTGGTTATTCTGCACTTTACTGGCTTTAGATATGTTTAAGAATTCCACTTCTTGATGATGCCAAGAGGATAGGGTTTTATTGTCAAATATTGGCTGTAAACCACCCAATCTGTATGAATAGATGGTGCTGTACGCCAGCACCCTCTGTACATATTCTCTGGTTTCATTAAAAGGTATGTTTTCAATCCAAATGTCTAGGGGGCCGTCGTTTCTTTTTAGCCAGCGCTTAACATTTGTTGGGCCTGCGTTATAGGCGGCTGTTGCTAATACTCGGTTACCTTTATATCGCTTAAGCAGAGTTTTCAGGTAGTGACTGCCTAAGCGTACATTATATTTAGGATCTAATAGTTTTTTAGACGAATACCTCAGGTTTAGCCTTCTTGAGACGCTTCTAGCCGTTCGTGGCATAAGTTGCATTAAACCGGTTGCACCTACTGGGCTGCGGGCATCATGCATAAATGCACTTTCTTGACGTGCAATGCCGTAAATCCAGGTTTTTTCGATATTTGAACGCTTGGCAGCTTGATCAAATAAAGGTTCATGAGCCAAGGGGAAACGTAACTGTAGATCGTGCCAGTCTCTAAGTTGAGCTAAAGTCATAATAGCTCGATCAGACCATTCTAACCTGCCTGCGAGCAGGGCAAGAGCTTGACGGCCTTGTTCATCCAGTTCATTGAAAGCATGTTGCCATTCACGACGTGCTTGTGGAATGCGATTCAGATCTAGGAATGCTAATGCGCGTTTCACGCTTGGGTGAATACGAGTACGTTGTAAGGTTGAGGCATTTACATGGGTTGGGTCATGATTCATGGATGCAACAATGCCTAATTGCTGGCTGGCTAGGAAACCATAGTAATCTCGATGGACGGCAGCCGCTTGATAGTGCGGACGGCTTATGTGTTCAGGTGAGCCAAGTAAGTCTAAAGATCTTGCATACCAGTATTGCCATTTACCATCTTCTGTAATGTCACGAGAGCTAATTTTATAAAGGTGGCTTACAAGCGACCAATTTTGATTCTGTACAGCTCCTTGCAGAAACTGTTCTTCTGTTTCGTGATTTAAAAGTTGGTTGTGTTTTGCAAGT
>CAJXIT010000007.1 GCA_913054055.1 uncultured Thalassolituus sp. | reverse complement strand
CCCGCTGTATCGGGGGCATTTTTATGGAGCAATCGAGCTGATTTTGAATTGAACCGAGAATTCTATGACCTTAGTTATCAATATGATCTTTCGTCTGATTGGGGGGTAGCGGCTAACTTTACCAGTAACCAACTTGATCGACTTGTGTTTACAGAGAGTGGTGGGTTCTCGGAATTTGCTTCTGAGGGTTATATCTCAGAGATTACTATTAACGGCAGTATTTCAGAATCATTAAATATGGTGGCTGGTGTTAGTTCAGATGTGGTGAAAGGGAATTTATATACGCGAGGTGGGGAATACCGAACTGAGCGACATTCTCTGTATGGACAGCTGGAATACCTATTAAGTGAGAAAACACGGCTAACAGCTGGGGTGCAATGGAATAAGCCTGATGGAGATGATTTGGATGCCTCGCCAAGGTTAGCTCTGGTGCATAGATACAGTGATCAATGGCATGGAAAACTGTTATATGCCAAAGCGTTTAGGTCACCTTATGGGTCTGAATTGTATTTTGAATCCGGATTTTTAGAGGGTAACGATACACTTGACCCTGAATCAATTGAAACCGCAGAGGCTCAGTTAATTTTTGGAGATGAATCCTTGTCTCTTACTACCACGGTATATTACAGCGAAGCAGAAAATTTAATTGAACGAGCCTTGGTCGGTTCTGCCAATACGTTCATAAATCAACCTGAAAAGGTTTATTACAGTGGCGTTGAGGTTGAATGGAATAAGCAAGTGAATGAAACCATGCGTTTTCAAGGCAGTTTCAGTCATCAAATGAATGAAGATGAATCCGGTCAGGATGATGTTATGGCAGCGGCAAACGAAATGTTGAAACTGGGTTTTACCTACCGCCCGAACAAACAGCTTGTGCTTGGGATTTGGAGTAATTACTTTGGCGCGGCCAGTAAACTGGAAGATTTAGAGGGCAGCTCTGCTCAAGTGGTTAATCCGGCGTCAGAGGCGGTTAACCTGATCAGTCTTAACGTAGAAACAAATCTAGGGTATCTCTTAGAAAATGAAAAATATCAGACAGTTCAAGTATCTTTATATGCCAATAACCTGCTAGATGAAGATGTCTGGTATCCAGAGCTTGGCCGTAGACTGGTTAATACATTTCCTCAAAATCATTCCCAAGGCATTTATGCTGCAGTAGAAGTCAGTTTTTAGTGAGCAAAAAAAGCAAAGTGTTTCCGATGACTTTTCTGCTGGCACATTACTTAAAATTCTTCCAATTGTCGGCACCATAGGAAAATTATGGCATAGTCACCGTATTATTCGTTTTTAATACCGTGGCAGTGTATGCATTATTTCTTATTTGGCCTGAAAGTCTTATTAAGCTCAGGCTACCGTAAATTTATATTGATCCCTTTGGCGGCTAACGCCATTTTATTTTGTGTGATTGCATTTGCGTTATTCACGTTATTACCTGGCAGTTTACAGTGGTTAATTACTTGGATTCCTGACTGGTTACCGTTTATGGAGTGGATCATTTATTCTGTTGCAGGGGTGCTATTTTTGTTGGTATATGGCATGAGTTTCAGTGTGATAACCAATATATTTGCAGCGCCTTTTAATGGATTGTTAGCCGAAAAAATTCAGCGCGATGCAGGGTTAGACATTCCTGATGAAAGTATCACGAGCGTGATTCTAAGAACACTTGCTAGGGAAATGCGTAAGCTTTTGTATTTTATTGGTTATGGTTTACTAGTGAGTTTAGGGTTATTTATTTTGACCTTTATCCCTTTGCTAAATTTATTAGTGCCAGTATTAGCATTTATTTGGCTATGCTGGTGTTTGGCCATTCAGTACTTGGATTATGCGGCTGACAATAATCAGCAGTCATTTACTCAGTTAAGAAAAGATGCCAAAAAACCTTGGGTATCTACATTTGGCTTTGGTGCATTAGTGTCATTTTTATTAATGGTCCCAATCGTCAATATTTTTGTTATGCCCGCAGCCGTGGCTGGTGCCACACTTCTATGGCTTAAGAAAATCCATAAACCCGATGCAGATTTTGATATGACGCATATTTTTGATGAGCCAAAGCAGCTAGAGAATAAGTCTTAAAAGGTTTGGTGATTCATCGACGCTAGGGTGATTGTCTGTCTATTTGTGGTGGTGGGGATTCTTTTATCCGGCGCAGGGGCACCGTCACACAGTATTTAGTTTTCGACGAGTCAAAGGCTTAGATTGCTTCTGTCATACTCGCGAAGGCGGGTATCCATTGCTCAGATATCCAAACTTTCAAATATATAACGAGATACCAGACAGCTCCCTAAGGAAGCTTAGGACAAGCTACCTCACTTCTGGTATGACGATATCTTGCATACATTATTCAATTTCACACGTCATACCCGCGAAGGCGGGTATCTGAAATTAACTGGCTTTGCTTGCTTGTGACAGCCCGCTGTTTATTTCGTCTGAAGTAGAAAAGCGATTAGATCTTAATAAACTGCCAAAATCATTAAAGCGCACACCATTTTCTTTCATCACTGGGTATACTTTTTTTGCCACCATTTGTCTTAGATAGAAGGGCTGCGATACCACAAAGTGATGCAGTGTATGGGTGGCTGCAAAGTTAAAGCTAAATAACTGAATAGGGAGTAATGCCCAGTGATTCATGACTTGGCATTGTTTTAATAGGGAGTCTACATCTCCGTAGTAATGCATTAACGCGGTAATATTGTGTAAGCATAATGCGCGTAAAGCATTGGGTAAAATCCAAACCACAGCCGCGATGTTTATGATATCTACAACCGTTAATAATAATTCTGGATATACAATGTTGAGTTGTACTTGTTGAGCGATAAAATCAAAGCTATGAAACCCTATAAAACCGTAAAATAAAGCCACAAAAATATGGGCCATGGGTGCACCTTTCAGAACAAATTTAAAGTAACTGTAGTCCTTCATGTTACGTAGTTCTTTTTGTCTGAGACTGATGGATAAAAAACCATCAAGTGAAATCAATAAACGCTTCCAACCAAATTTCATGCCGTTACCAATGACGCGCTCTTCAATATCGTCTTCGGTACCTGATGTTTTGTGGTGGTTAAAATGAATTGAGCGGCGATACCAAGGGTTTACTGTATTGGGGCGCATTAGCCATACAATGGCCATCATCATATTTTGTATGAAAGCATTCTTTTTAAAATACAGGCGGTGAATCAGATCGTGCTCCAGTTCGTGTGAAATGGACGCAAATATTGTCGCCATCACAATGCATAACCAAGCCGGAATAAAGCCATAGATATAAGCTGCACCGGTTCCGATCATGCCAGCTAATGCTGTTAGGCATATGATGAGCCCGATTGCATTTTGATGATTCAAAATAGGGTATGTGTTTTTGAGCTGGGCATCTTCATTACGAATGGCCAACTGTATGTTTTTTATACGCTGAGTGTCTTGTGCCGAGAGCATGTTCACAGTGATCACTTTTTATTATTGTTTTTTTAGTAACAGAATAATATCAAGGGCATTTTTGAGGGTCAGTATTTATTAGTGGTACAACTTAATTAATTCATGCGTACCAGTTTGATTGTCTGACAGGTTCTACTGACTTTGTCCGAATTTGAAACAAGTTGTCTGAAAAAGACCTTAGGGAGGTGTTGGACTCGGTTGCGTTCAGCAAGCCTCCTCGGGTAGGGAAGCCCTTGTGAGAGGGCTCGCATGTCACACTAAGCGCAATAGGAGCATAAGTGATTTTTGGTTTCTAAAATCTAGATAGATACAACTTTTAATTCTAATGCTTTTAGTTTTATTAGCTAAAGTCTTGGTTGATAGGGCCGCTATCACTGTATGTACCTAATTTAACTGTCCCCAACCCTATTAAAATCAGTTCTGGCCAGGGCAGGCTGCACTTGAGGTGAGCCATGTTTTCATTCAATTCAACACTCTTTAATACATCTTCATTGTTTTCACAGCCAGCCCACGCTCGTTCGGCAGGTCAAGAGCAAACGGATCAAGATCGTTTTGCCCATCAGCGTTTAAGCCAGTCTTTAAAAGAAAATGTGGACGTAGAGCTGCCACCTGAAAAAACGGTGAAAGAAGCCGAATCTGTGTTTGATGTGGATGCCGTGATTGATACGGTGATGGATCATGTATCGAAGCGTATAGGTCAGGCACGTGATAACGGTGCAAGCAATGAAGACTTGCAAAGTATGTTTGATGCGGCCCGCTCAGGGGTTGAAAAAGGCTTTTCACAGGCCCGTGAGCAAATCGATGCTGTCAATAAATTAAATGAGCCTTTGGCTGAGAAAATTGATTCAGCTGAGCAAGGTATTTATAAGGGCATAGATGATTTAGCGAGCGAAACGCTCAATCCTGATTCGGTTGAAATCACTCCGAAAAAACTAGACAGCGTTGAATATGTAAAAGCATTCGAGCGGACTCAAAATAATTTTGAATTTGAAGTGGTTACCCAAGAAGGGGATGTGGTAAAAATCTCAGCTATGAGTGATAAAGCATCTTTCCAAGAAGCGTTATTGGCCCAAAGTGAAGATGGCGAATTGTATTATAACTATGCAGAAGAAAGCAATCGCTCTGGTTTTAACCTACAAGTTAAAGGGGATTTAAACGAGTCAGAAATGGCTGCGCTTGAGGATTTAATGGCTCAAGTAAATGACCTTGCAGATGAGTTTTATACGGGTGATTTAGGCACAGCGTTCGATATGGCCATGGAATTAACCAGTGATGCGGATCAAATTGCTCAATTCAGCTTGGACCTTAAGCAAAGCTACGTGAGTCAGACAGAATACGGTGCTATGAGTGGTGACCCATTAACCAATTATGCACAGCCTGCCTTGCCGAAAGGGCTGGCAGAACCACTTGCTCATTTCGCCCAAGGCGTAAAAGAAGCCTATGACCAAGCCAGTCACTTCCAGAACTCACGGTCTTTACTGGATAATTTATTTGATCAAATGGATCAGCAAGCCAAAATGCCTGAATTGCTTCAGCCTATGCTGGATTCGCTAAACAGCTAATAAACCTCTCATAAATCAAAAATAACCTTAAACGGGAAGCAAACTAAGTTTGCTTCCCGTTTTTTATTGGGCCTCATCATGCTAAAGTCTTTGTTCTGTAAACATACCCTTTCAAACTAGGAATAATCAGTGTCAGACGCTCTTCAAGTGGAATTATTGGGCACATCGGGTTGTCACCTGTGTGAAGTAGCTGAAAAACTGGTCAGAAGAATTGCTCCCCCTTTGGGAGCTAAAGTCACTTTGCTGGATATTGCTGAAAGTGATGAATTGGTTGAACAATTTGGTATGACTATTCCGGTATTAAGACATACAAATGGTAAAACACTAGGGTGGCCATTTGATGAACAAACGTTGATTCACTGGTTAGAGTCCTTGTAAGGACTGATCATTGGGTCTTAAATTAAAAGAATAAATATTAATCAGTAAAAGGAGCAGTCGAGTGTTACAGCGACTTATTTTAGCAGTATGTTTGGTGTCGTTAGCGGCATGTAGTGGTGTATCACGTACCCCTGATGAACAGGCCATTAGCTATGCATTAGTGAATGACGTCACGGTGCGCAAGTTAACAGAAGAATGCAGTAAGGTAAGTGTGGCAGCTAAACAAGCGGCTTGGCGTGGTTACCGCAGCTGGTGGAAACGCAATGCCCCTTTGGTTGAAGCGGCAGACTACGGTTTAAGCTATAACCTAGTTACCCTGAGCAATGACCGTTTAGAAACCGGCGCCCGTTATGCCATGGGTTTAACGTTTGATATTGTGTCCGAAGCAGAACAGCATGTGGCTGAATTACTAGATGGTGGCGATCAAGAAGAAACCTGTATTGATGTTATGAGTGAATATCGCGATGGTTCTATGGATTTGCGTGAAGATGGCAACATGTACCCGCTACTGGTTAAGCTTCAACAGCAGAATGATGCCAAAGGTAAAGACCATTACTTAAATATCAGTAAAATCGAAGATAAGAAAAGTAAAAAGTTTTCTCGCAGTGCGTATGTAGTAGAGCGCTTAGTGAAACGAGAAGGTTGTGTGAAGCCTCGTGTTCGATCTCTAAAGTCTGACGGTCCTAATGAAGTGTTAGAAGCAACCTGTGCGGATAAATCGTTTATGCTAGTGCGCTGCGAATGGCGCAACTGTAAAATTCAAAACTGATTTTAATTTACGTTTTGATGTGCTTAAAAACCAGAGCTTGCTCTGGTTTTTTTATGCTCTTAGTTTGTTGGCCGAATGCGTGAAAATTAGTTTTAATTGAATGCTTTGATTCATGGTAATTTATTTTATCGGGCAGGGGCTGCCCTCGTACGAGCATACCCTGTGCGCGATATCTTTTTAACTGCGAAGCCTCAGTTTATTGATTCAATTACTTAGTTCAACCTGGGCATCGGTGATCAAATCAAAGTACTGAAACACTGAATAGTGGCCAAAGCCTTTAGAATAGCAGTGTGATGATATCTTAAATTTATGCGATCAGGCATGTACCCGTACGAGCGCACCCTGTGCGCGATCCCTTTTTTAACTGCGATCCCTCAACTTGTTGATTGGCTTGCGTAGTAAAACCGGGTATTAGGTGATTACAGTAAAGTACTGAAGCGTAACCTGCGAGTATTGTTAAGGGGCGGATATCCCAAAACGAGATCGCAACAAAAAAGCCCTTAAACTTCTTTAAGTGCCTCTGTGAATATTTACAAAAGTGAACTTAACCAACTAAGGTAATTGATTATTCACCATGTGGCTAACACGTTGCTGTGCTTTACGGGCTTGAATGCTATTAGGGAATTCATTCACAATTTTATCAAAGAAGAAGCGGGCTTTTTTCATGCTTTTGTCTTTATTGTATGGGCTCATATAAATCAAACCCAACTGGTATAAGGATTTGGCCTTAATTGAATCACTTGAGCCAGGGTTTTCGTATACGGTGGCATACACACCGTTGGCATCTTCTAAGCGTCCATCACGAATGGCTCGTTCACTCATTGGCGTTAAATCAGGATCAAAGGCTTGGGTAGGGGCGCTTAATAAACGTTTGCGATCTGCACGAGCAACAATTTGCTCAGGGGTTAAGTGCAGTGTTTGTGTTTTACGTTCTTGAATGATTCTTAAGCGTTCTTGAATGCGTTCTTGCAAAATACTGTATGGAAATTCGATCAAGTGACGCTGGAAATAAAGTTTGGCTTTGTCATCATCCCGTTTGTGGTTTAAGCGGTTCATATAAAGCAGCCCAACTTGGTATAAGGCGATACTTTTCATGTCTTGGCTGTAATCATCTTTGCTGTAACCCATTAGGTAGGTTTCAACAACTTGTTCGGTTTTTTTATCTACGATGCCATTAATTGAAAAGGTTAATAAATCTGGCTCTTCATCTAAGGCTGCAGCAGCAATGATGCGTTGATCTTGCTGGTATTTCATAAACTCATGATTGCCAATTCCGGCTGCCACAAGAGGTGTGGTTGGAGAGCAAGCCCAAAGGTTGAGCAAGACAAGTGAGAGAAGCAAAAGTTTAATGACGTGCATGGTCACCATTCCTTATGACGTTTTAATTATAATGGCGGGAAGTGTACTGATGCTAGTGATCGGTGCAAGGTGTCAGGTCAAGAAAAAGGGAATAATGTTTCTTGTGGCGCATTCTTACTTTTATTATTCCGTTTTATTTATCAAAAAAAGGCCATTTTAAATAGACATTGTATTGCTTGGGACTGATGTACTCTTTGTAGCGCATATCCTGCAAGATACGTTTGTATTTACGCTTATGGCGTTTAGCTAAATGTTGATTTTGATACACGGTAAAATGGTATTTTCTTGGGCTGGGCATCAAGATCGCTAAGAAAGCTCCTTGTGCAGCATTTAATTTTTGGGGCGTGGTATTAAAGTAGTACTTGGCCGCGGCATGTATGCCGTAAATATCAGGGCCAAATTCTACTAGGTTTAGATACAGTTCTAAGATTTCATTTTTTGTTAGGGCTTGCTCTAGTCGCTGTACGGCAATCACTTCTTTAAGCTTGCGGTATAGGTTTTTACTTTCACTTAAGTAAATATTTTTGATGGTTTGCTGACTAATTGTGCTGGCACCAAAACTCCATTGTCGGCGTTTAATATTTTCTCCCAGGGCGCTGATCAATGCGTCGTAATCTATGCCTTGGTGTGTGAAAAAATCCCCGTCTTCGCTCATAACAATGGCGTATAGCAGCTCTCGATTAATGCTATCAACCGATGTCCATTTATAAGGGATAGGGGGCTTGGCTTCTTTTAAACGCAGTTCTACTCGGTTTTTAGTATCCGTAACCGCACCTTTAAAACCTAATTTGTCGAAGTGGGGCAGGCTGTCGAGTAGCGTGATGGTGGTGATGCCTAATGTAATTAAGGCCAACCAAACGAGAGCACCAGTGATTAAAAACAGAGATCGAGCTAAGCGGTAAGGGCTGAGTACGATTCGTATGATTTTATTACGAAGTCTTAGCCATGGATTCACTTCAAGGTCATTCAGATATTCGTCCTTGATATGAAACATAGGTGCAATCCGTTTTTAGAGGGTGTAGTTCATCTTTAAAGTCGTGCTTTGAAAATAGCGGAAACCCTTAAGCAATGCCAGTGCATTGCTTAAGAAATGTTGATCGGCTCACTGGGTTGAATGGGTTGCAAGGTGTGCCATTGCAGCAAGGGCATCTGGGTCCCGTGCCTTAAGTTTATTGGCAATTGAATGTTGGAAAAAGTAATGAAAATCTTTTCTATGCTGCACACTAAACAAGCAGTCATCTCCAGGTAACACTGGGGTGCTGTGAACGTCGTCTTCTTCAATAGCCATGGCTAACAGGCTGCCATCGCCGTATAAGCGCCAACTGTGAACCTCTTGGATAGTAAAGGTTTCAAAATGATCTTGTGTGAATACGGCATGGCTGCCAATCATGTCAGGAATTTCCTGAATGACCGCAGTGGGACCCGCCGCATTGGTATAATAGTGCGCACTGGATTTTAGAAAATCAGATTTATAGGCTGGGGCTTCAAACAATACTTGCCCTGTTGTAGGGTCTAAATAGCCTTCCCAGTGTCCGTTTAATGGATCTTTTAGTGATCGACATGGCACTAAGCGATTTAACCAAGGCACCATGCCATCTATTTGGCCATCATCCCATAAGGCCCAGCATAAAACTTTCAGACTGAATATCTGATCACTGTTGTCATTGCTGTACAGCATTTCGATGCCGTCGTTTTCTGCTATCACGCGGCTAATGGTGGATTGGGCGGTTTTTTGATGTTGCCTAAAATCAATAACTTCGGCATTTCTGGCCATATAAACTCCGGCTAAGTAACGACTGCTTCCTGCACTTAATTTAGAGTATAGGTGGGATTTTTAGAGGGCTTTCAACTAGTTTTGAATAACTAATCCAGCCTTAATGCCAACAAGGTAGAATCTTGGCGAATTTGGTGAAAACCTTAGCTGATAATCAAACGCTCGTTTATTTTTAAAGGAAAGTCCTTTACACAATTAGTGCGTCTGCAAAGCATGAGTGATGGCTTGTCGGCTTATGAAGCGTAAGCGCGCTAATAATAAAACGGCGTTTACACTGAGCCCAACTACCAGGCCAATCCAAAACCCTTCTGCACCTAAAGGCGCTGCTTGGCTTAAGCCTAAGTAATAACCAAGGGGTAAGCCCACTAACCAGAACGAGATGATGGTGAGTACCAATGTCACCATGGTGTCCTTATAACCTCTTAATGCCCCGGCAGCCCCCACTTGAATGCTGTCACTTAATTGAAAGAGCGCAGCAAAGATGAGTAGGTGTGTGGCCAATGAAACCACGGCCATGTCAGAGCTGTATAGAGAGACGACTGGTTCTCGTAGAAAATAGAGAATGGCGGCATTGCCTCCCGAAAAGATCAGATTCACCAGTAGCGCGTTTTTCCATATTGCGCGGCTTTCAATGGGGTTGGCTTTCCCTTGTGATTGACCCACTAACACCGTAAGAGCAAAAGCGAGCGACAATGGCACCATAAACAGTAATGACGAAATACTCAGGGTGATTTGATGGGCGGCCACCACATCAGGGCCTAAGCGAGCAATTAATAGGGCGATAACACAAAATAAACTGGTTTCCACAAAGATAGCCAAGCCTATGGGCAAGCCTATGGCCGCTATGTGCAGAACATAAGTTGGGTCGGGTTTAGCAAAGTCACTTAACGGCTTTACTCGCTGGTGCAAAGCGCTAATCCCAGTGAATATTGCTAAAGCGAAAGTGGCTAAATAAAAAATAATTAAGCTAGCTAAGCCACAGCCCACACCGCCCATGGCTTCAATAGGGCCGTACCCCAAAACAAATACCATGTTTAAAGGGATATTCAGTAATAAAGAAATAACCGCAATGGCAGTGACGGGTTTGGTAAGGTTGATGGCTTCATTATATGAGCGTAGTGCTTGATAGACGGCCACCGCGGGCAAGCTTAGGGCGATATAAAATAGGTATTCTTCAGTGGGGGCCATGATTTCAGGCGTCACACTCATGAGCTCCATCACTGGGCGGGTAGCAAATATTAATAATGCCATGCATGCGGAGCCGATGATTAAGGCTAAATACAAGCCTTGCTGCAGAGCTGTGCGGGAGGTTTGTTTATTTTTGGCCCCTTTGGCATGGGCTACCAAAGGTGTGATGGCCGCCATTATACCTGACACCATCAATACAATCGGAATCCAGATGCTGCTTCCCACTGCAATGGCTGCAAGATCGATGGTACCTGCCATGCCAGCCACCAAGGTGTCCACAACGCCCATGCCGGTTTGTGCTAACTGAGTCCCTAGAATAGGGAGCATTAGGGCTAATAATGATTGGGTTTGCTGGTTAAAAGGTTTGATCATGGGTATTTGAAAAAGACTAAAAAAACTGAATGATTGGCTGGTGGATATGGCCCACTTAACACGGTGGTCCAGTATCGGCGAAATCCTTCAGATTGCAACGCTTTAATACGGTCCAAAAGTAAGTTAAAAGAGGCATAAACTGGCTGCTTTAGCCAATAACTGGTATAAAGCATGCCTGCTAGTAAGTTGTAACACGGTTATGCATCAAATATCTCAACTCATTGATATCTTTAATCAAAATTTTAAAGAAGAATGGGGAACCGAGCTGGTAAGAGGTGGCAATGAGCCCATTTATATTCCTCATACGGCCCATTATCCATTTGATCGTGTTATTTTTGCTCATGGCTATTTTGCCAGTGCCTTGCATGAAATCAGTCACTGGTGCATTGCCGGAGATGAGCGACGTCGTTTGGTAGATTTTGGTTACTGGTATAACCCAGATGGTCGAACAGAGCAGCAGCAAAAAGAATTTGAAATGGTTGAAGTAAAACCTCAAGCCCTAGAGTGGATATTTTGTAGGGCGGCCAATTTCAATTTCAATGTGAGTCTTGATAATTTAAGTGGTGATATAAGCGCCGCAGCCCAAGCCGCAGAAAACTTTAAAGACAAAATTTGGCAGCAAGTTCAGCAGTATTTAAGTAACGGACTTTCTCAACGAGCCAATATTTTTGTTGATGCATTAACCGCGAAATATCGCGGTCACGAGCCATTGAGCTCTCACGAATTTAAACGGGAAGACCTATAAATGCCTATCGCATTGATTAAACGCTTATTATCAAAAGAAGAGCCTAAGGCTGCGTCTAAGCCAAACAAGCCGTCAGCAAAATCCAACGCTAAACCGGCTGCGAAAAACAAGCCTGTCAAAAAACAAAACAAACCGGCTAAAAAGCCCGCGGCTCCATGGAACCCTGAAACGTTCAAAGTGGAACCAGAAGAAGGCAAAATTCGCTTTCATGATCTGAATCTTGATGAACGTGTGATGCATGCCATTTATGATTTAGGTTTTAAGTTTGCCAGTCCAATTCAGGCAGAGTCTTTACCGATCACTTTGGCGGGTCACGACATCATAGGTAAAGCACAAACCGGTACCGGTAAAACGGCCGCGTTTTTAATCACCGTATTACAAAAATTATTAACCACTACGCCAGCCGAACGCTATTCTAGCGAACCTCGCGCATTGGTATTGGCACCTACCCGTGAGCTGGCCATGCAAATTGCATCAGACGCACAAGGGCTTTCAAAACACACTGACCTTAACGTAGTAACCGTTGTGGGTGGTGTGGATTACGACAAGCAACGTGATCAATTACAAAATGGCATCGTGGATATTCTTGTGGCAACGCCAGGGCGTTTATTGGATTTTTTACAGCAAGGTGCTGTGTACCTTGATCAAGTAGAAATGCTGGTAATCGATGAAGCTGATCGCATGTTAGACATGGGCTTTATTCCTGACCTTAAACGCATTATTCGAGCAACCCCTGAAAAGTCTACCCGCCAAACACAATTATTCAGTGCAACATACCCTTATGATGTAGTGGCGTTAAGTGAAAGCTGGACCTATCACCCTAAGCAAGTAGAGATCGAGCCTGAATCAGTTGCGACTGACACCGTTGATCAAAAATTCTATAGCTTACAAGTGACAGAAAAAGATCAAACCTTGGTTAACTTGATTCAGCAGCCTGATGTTAATAAAGCGATTATTTTTGCAAATCGTCGTGATACAACCCGTGACCTTGCAGATCGTTTGAACAAACTGGGTGTAAAAGCCATGCTGTTAAGTGGCGAAGTGGCACAGCAAAAACGTGTTAAAACCCTAGAGCGCTTTAAGTCTCAAGATAATACTGTCCTGGTGGCTACCGATGTAGCTGGCCGTGGTATTCACGTTGATGGCATCACCCATGTGTTTAACTATAACTTACCTGATGATCCGGAGGACTATGTTCACCGTATTGGTCGTACTGGTCGTGCAGGCACAACGGGTACGGCTATAACGTTTATTGATGAATTTGAAGCCTACGGCATGATGGATTTGGAAGCTTACTTAAATAAAAAAGTGGTTACCGAACCGGTACCTGACGCCGTTAAAGCTAAATAATCACTGACTAAGAATGAACGGAAAATGTGTAGAGGAATATATGTAATGGCACGGACGCTATTTATCTCTCTGATATGTTTGCTATGTGTTTTTCAAGCAGCGGCTGAATTTCCAGAAACCTCTGTTTTTGTTGAAGACGACGCCCCATTTAAAATGACGGCACAAAAAGCGCATCAACTTATTACAGAGCAGCAAGCTAATCTATTGGGTGACGGCACTCAGCTAGTTAGCCTGTATTACTTTGGTCAAAACCAAGCCACCTCTGTGGTGGGACTAGAAAGAGTTGGGGATGACTACTTACCCATTCGTTGGTTACTGGTGTTTGAAAATGACAAATTAGCGGGCTGGTATTATCCGGTTGGCGAGTTTCCGGCTAGATTTAAAAATGGTCATTTAACCTTTCCAAAAGGGGCGGCGGATGAAGACATTTATTTGTTTCCTCACCCTCCTAGCACAATGGTAATTGAAGGAATTGAAATTCCTTTTATCCCTCCACATGCTATTTCTGTGGAAACAACCCCTTAGGCCTGTATGAAAGACGCCCATTTAATCGACATTAGTGCGGTGTTTTTTCGCTATTACTTTGGCCCCACACCAGCAATCGTTAATGACGATGGCTGGAACATTGCGGCGTTACTATTCAGCTTACGCTGGTTGTGCAAAGCTGAATTTATTCAAGCCGATGTCACCGTCGCCGCATTTGATGAGAGTTTAGGCACAGGCTTTCGCCATCAATTAGATGAAGATTACAAAGCCAATCGCGCCTTACCCACAGAAGACATTGTTTACCAGCTCAGCGCCTTAAAAGTGTTTTGTGAATATTTAGGCTTTGCTGTGGTGGCCAGTGATGATTTAGAGGCCGACGATTTAATTGGTGCGGCCAGCGTTCAGCTGTCCAACCACAATTGCATGATTCATAGTCGAGATAAGGATCTACGCCAGCTCCTAAATGAACGTGTCATTATGAAAGACTTGATGACTGAAAAAATATGGGATCAAGGCAGCCTAAAAAGTGAAACCGGTTTAACCCCAGATCAAATCCCCTTATATTTAGCCCTAATGGGTGACAGCAGTGACAATATTATAGGACTGCCTGGTATTGGGGATAAAACAGCTACGACTTTATTAACGCAATGCCAGACTTGGCAGGGCATTTTGAGCGCTGTGAACGCTGAAGAAAAATTGCCAGTGAGAGGCAGTGATCGCATAAAGTCCACCCTGTTAGAATACCAAGAACTGGTTGATCACAACTTACAGCTGACGCTATTAAAAACCCATGACTCTTTAGAATTGAATACTCGCCAATTTGATCAAGCCAGTTACGAAATGATCAATGCGCTGGCGGAGCAATTTGGGATGCAATCTAAATTGAAAAAAGCCTTAGGCATCATCAGTGAGCTTATAAAATGAAAATAGTAGCGGATGAAAACATCCCTTTATTAGACGCCTTTTTTGCCGAGATGAGCACAACACTTGTGCGCAAAGCCGGACGTGAGATGACGGCTGCGGATGTGAAAGATGCCGATGTCCTTTTGGTTCGATCCATTACTAAGGTTAATCAGTCTTTGCTTGAAGGCAGCAGTGTGAAATTTGTAGGCACTTGTACCATAGGCACAGACCATTTAGATGTTGATTATTTAAATACACAAGGCATTCAATTTTCAAACGCTCCTGGGTGTAATGCACAAGCGGTTGTTGACTATGTTTTAAGTGCATTGCTGACCTTAGCTGAGCGATGGCAGCAACCTTGGCAATCACTTTCAGTGGGTATTGTTGGAGCAGGTAACGTCGGCGGACGCCTGCATAAAACTTTATTGGGTTTGGGCATGGATGTGATCGCTTATGACCCTAATATCGCACAGTTTTCAGATCCGGCGTTTTCAGAACGTGTATGGCAGCAAGATGTTGTATCGCTTCATACGCCCATTAGTTATGACGGGGCAAATAAAACGCATCACCTTGTGAATGCGGCTAAATTGCAAAGCATGAAATCAAAATCGTGTTTAATCAATAGTTGTCGTGGGTCCGTGATTAACAATCATGAGCTTTTACAGCACTTAAATAATGAGCCAATGTTTCAAGCCATTTTAGATGTTTATGAAGACGAGCCAAGTCCTTCAGACCAACTGATCAATGCATGTTTATTATCAACGCCTCATATCGCGGGCTATAGCTTGGACGGTAAATATCAAGGCACCGCCATGATTTATGACGCGGTTTGTGATTTTTTAGCATTGCCTAAGCGATTAAAGCTTGCGCAACTGGTGGCGGAACCCGCGTTGAAAAAAATAAGTATTAGCCAAGATGCTCCGGCCGCTTTCATGTTAAAAACTTGTATACGTTCCGCTTATGATATTCGTGATGATCACTTTAGAATGCAAAGTTTATTGGGGTTAAGCGCTGAACAAAAAGCAAAGGGGTTTGATCAGTTAAGAAAAAACTACCCCATTCGCCGGGATATGACTCAGTTAAAATTATCCATGAAGAGAATCAGTGAACCTAGTTGGGTGTCGGCCTTGGGTGTGAAATTACCTAGGCATTAAAGTTTATTAATCAATGGGCACAAAAAAAGCAGCGGATGAGCTGCTTTAGTTTGTTGATGGTTGGATGATGAATATAAAGGCTAAATTAAAACGCTTGTTTGAAGTATTACGACTGTGCCGTTTTTAAAATACTTTGTAATGCCTTTTCAATCATATCTTCCGTTATGGGTGTTTCTTTGCCTTGGTCGTCAATTATAGCCGCGCCGTGCATGCGGTCTTCAGATTGATCGGTTGTTTGAGAGCCTGTGTTAGTTGGCATGTGATCACCCTTTGATTAACGTAATTTCAGTATAGGTATAAAGACACCTTGTCGCCAAGAGTTTTATGAAAAATTATTCGGTTTTTAAAAAATTAGACGTATCACTACCATGTGTCGATGCAAAACGCTTGATTCATGGGCGTGGTGGTAAGATTGAAGGCTTTGAGCAAATTAATATTGAGATTTATTCTCAAGTATTGTGGGTGATTGTCTATCAATCTGTCGATGAGCAGCCTTTATACGACATGTTATCTTTGGCCAAAGAAAATATGGAAAAGTGGGGGGTTGATCATATTTATATTCAGCGCCGTTTTGAAAAGGGTAACCCAGTAGAGGTGTACGCAGGTACCGATGAGTGGGTCGATAACGAATTTGAAACTCAAGAAAACCATTTAAATTATTTGGTGAACCTTGGCCGTAATCAAAATACCGGCTTATTTTTAGACATGGTGAATGGCCGTAAGTGGTTGCAAGACAATAGCCGAAAACAATCCGTATTAAATCTATTTTCGTATACTTGCAGCTTAGGTGTCAGTGCCGCAGCCGGTGGCGCCAATCAAATTGTGAATATTGATATGGCCAAGGGGGCAGTTAAAAAAGGTCAGCAAAATTTTGCGCTCAATGATGTGAATGGAGTGTTCATAGCCCAAGATATTTTTAAAATGATCAAAAAGCTTACCTTAAAAGGGCCTTTTGATATTTTAGTGGCCGACCCCCCTAGTTTTCAGTCGAAAGCGTTTGATGTGCGCAAAGATTATAAAAAACTATTAACCAAATTGAAGTCAGCGTTAGCCCATGATGCCACATTAATGCTGTGCTTAAATAGCCCTGCCTTGGATACTCAGTTCATTCATGACATGGTTGATGAGGTGTATGAGGGTAAAGCGACGTTTATTAAGCGCTTAGAAAACCCTGAAGTGCTGGCAGATGTGAATGAAGAAGCGTCGCTTAAAGTGATGCTTTATAAATTGTCGTGATGGGTGGGTTGTTTAAGTGCGATTGCCTTGGGTACAGGGCGAATGGAATTTATAAAACTGTATGCTGCTCATGGCTTCTAATGAATGTAGGAGGCTGCCTGCAGGCGACCAGAGCTTAAACCTGAAAAGATGTATCGCGCGCAAGCGCCCTCCCACATGTAATAGGGGCTAATAAATGTAGGAGCTTGCTAGCAAGCGAATCAGTGTTGCGTGATTGTCATGTTGAGCTTCGTGCCTCAGCATCAACCTATAACTGGATTTAATATTATTAAATATCGGGCAGGGGCTGCCCTCGTACGAGTGGAAATATCTGTAGGAGGGTGCTTGCACGCGACCAGAGTCTAAGGTAATTAAATTGTATTGCGCGATAAAAACTGGGTCGCCTGCGAGCAGCCTCCTACAGTCAATCTCAAAAATAGCTAACTCAAAAAATGCGCTTCTATTAAATCTCGCACAGCTATGCTGTCTTGGTCTTTCACTGCATCATGCAGTCGAAACACTAATGAACTTTGTTGCTTTTCAATTGAGCTTGCCTCTTTTCCATCTTTACCTATTTTTGGGAAGGCCAATTTGGTAAAGGCTTTCGATGCTAGGGTGCATTCTTCTGCCGCCTCTTGTTTGACGATGTCTCTATAGCGTATGTAGCCTTCATCATGAAGCCAGGTGAGCGCGCCAATGCAGGATAAATACCTTGGGCTATGCAATCCAAATTCATCCGCTTCATCTGGGCCGCAGATATCTTCAATGTATAGGCTGACTTTTTGCGGGAACTGCTGATATAAACTCAGTAACGTTACTGCAATGTCGTGATAAAAGTCGTCTATGTTTACATCAATCATATTTCTGCCTAACGAATGCCAATGAACATCAAGCTATTGTTTATAGCGATCAAAGAATTTAGCCATTTTTCCAATGGCATCTGATAAGTCATCAGTTCTCGGTAGAAACACAATTCTAAAATGATCAGGTTGGTGCCAGTTGAAGGCTTGGCCATGTACCACAAGAATTTTTTCTTGTTCTAATAAGTCCAGAACCATTTGCTCATCGTTTTTAATGTTGAATTTCTTTTGATCCATTTTTACAAAACTGTAAAGGGCGCCTTGTGGCAGGGTGCAGCTTAAGCCAGGAATGTCATTGATCAGCTTGTGACTTAACATGCGCTGCTCATAAATGCGTCCACCGGGTTTGACCAAGTCTTGAATACTTTGATAACCCCCTAGTGCGGTTTGAATGGCGTATTGGGCTGGCACATTGGCACACAAACGCATGCTGGCTAACATCTCTAAGCCTTCTAAATAATCTTTGGCTTTGTGTTTAGCACCGCTCACCACTAGCCAGCCGCTGCGAAAGCCAGCTAAACGATAGGTTTTTGATAAACCGTTAAATGTAATGATCAGTAGATCGTCAGCTAAAGATGCGGTGGAAACATGCTCTACTTCATCAAAAATAATTTTGTCGTAAATCTCATCAGAAAACACCACAAGATTGTGTTCTCGAGCCACCTCTAACATCTGTAGCAGCACTTCTTTTGGATAAAGAGCACCAGTGGGGTTGTTAGGGTTTATCAGCACCATGGCTTTGGTGTTGGGCGTGATTTTGGCTTTGATGTCATCAATATCTGGGTACCAGTTTGATTGTTCATCACAGATATAGTGAACAGGGGTGCCACCGGCCAAAGTTGCCGCTCCTGTCCATAAAGGGTAGTCCGGAGCAGGGATTAGGATTTCATCCCCGTTATTGATCAAGCCCTGTAGCGACATGACGATTAATTCGCTTACGCCATTACCTAGGTAAATGTCTTCAATGTCCACACCTGTAATGCCTTTTTGCTGGCAATACTGCATGACCGCTTTACGGGCCGAATACACCCCTTTGCTGTCGCTGTAACCTTCGGCATTGGGTAATTGATGAATGACATCTTGTAAGATTTCATCAGGAGCTTTTAAATCAAACGGCGCAGGGTTGCCGATGTTTAATTTAAGAATGCGGTGTCCTTCATCTTCCATGCGTTTGGCGGCGTCTAATACGGGCCCTCGAATATCGTAAAACACGTTGGCGAGTTTGTTGGACTTGTGAATGTCATGCATGGGATAGAAACCTTATGGCATACTAAGAGTCACAGGGTAATATTGCTTTAAATTCAAAGCAAAATGCCTGTCACTAGGCGCTTTTTTAAATAGGGCCATTAATTCATAATGTGGCTGATGATACCTAGATTTTAGCTGTGCTCCAAATCTGAAGCTGGGTTTTTAGACAGAGGATTCTCAGATGACTGAAAATACAAAAAAGACAGTAAAAACTGACGCCCAATGGCAGCAACAATTAGATTCCGAAACCTATCGTATTACTCGTCAATAGGGCACGGAACCGGCTTTTACCGGTAAGTTATATACTAATACCTCTGATGGCACCTATGTATGTATCTGCTGTGGTCAACCGTTATTTAATAGTGAAACCAAGTACGACAGTGGTTCGGGGTGGCCGAGTTTTTATCAAGCCAGACAAGCCGAAGCCATAGATGAGCACAAAGACACCAGCCATATGATGACGCGTACTGAAATTACCTGCAGTCAATGTGATGCGCACTTGGGCCATGTTTTCCCAGATGGGCCAAAGCCAACGGGTTTACGGTATTGTGTAAATAGTGCGTCGTTGGACTTTATTGAAGAATAGGAATTAGCATTATTGCGCAACGGCGAAACTCGTACGAGGCCAGCCCTCTGGCCGATTTACTGTAACTTATTGCTAGGAATTGCGGTCTTTGACACTCGCCGAGACGAGTATCTTTAACCGTTTTTTAAAATCTAACCCTCAAACGTCTGCTTAGCTTTTATACCTTTTGCCACTTCTAGTGGCTTTAATCCTAAGCGCTTGCCTTTCAAATACGTTAAGTACTCTTTCACATATGTGTTGCCCATAAAGCGATCAAGGTAAGGTAAAAACCCTGCGTAGTTGCCTTTGAATTTTGCGTGATGAAAGTCGTGGTAAACAGGGCCTTCATACAGGGGGAGCCAATGGGCAGGGTTCCATGGAATGTCATAACCTGCATGGCCATCCACCGCTTCAAATTGGCGAATCACCACCCAAATCCACACCACATATAAATGGGCGCCAATTAACATGGGTCCCAGCAACATGAGTGTTGCCGTAGCGCTGAATTCTATCCAGTGCATGTAGTTGCCATTAATACCACAGGTATTGCGAATTCTATGATGCACACTATGAACATGTTTTAACAAAAACTTATTTTCGTGAAACCAGCGGTGCATCCAGTAATACAGAAAATCGTCCATGAAAATAAAAAAGATTATTTGAGCAACAATGATGTACCAAACAGGTAATTCCCCGTTGTGTACACCTGATAATTTGATGATGGGCCAAGAGACAATCAATAAGGCCACTAAAATCAGGTTGTTAATGAGCATTCGACCAATAGAAGGCCAAAAGAATTTATCTAGCTCAAACGCTTTATCCTGAATCTTATATTTTCGTAATGATTCTGGGTCCTTCCAAGCAATCAGTGTCCAAGGCAGTGCAAATAATAAAAAGATACTGGCGCTGATGGCTAAGGTTGTCATTGGGAACTGCCAAAACCAAGGGTCTTGATAAAAGCTGCTCCAGGTTTCGAGAAAGTATGAAACGATTTCCATGGTGGGATCTCTCCGGGTCTATGTCAGCGACTCAGTGTTGAATACGATGAATTACGGTTTTTTATTTTTATTTTTATTGTTAATTAAGGCTTCCTGTAATGAATGAATAATAATTGCTTTAAAATGACATGTTCTTGTTTTAAGGTGACACTTTTAGATCTATCCTTAATGACTAGTGATGACGAGGGCGGCAATGCTGACAAAGTTGGATAAAGGGTTTGTAGTAGGTGAGTACACATCCGCGCTTATTAAAACCTATTCGTCAGCGGGTGCTTCATTGCAAGAACTGGCCAAAAGTCAGGGTATATCAACTTCTGAATTGTGTTCGCCTTCTGTTAATCCATCCGCGGATGATTATTTTTCTTTAATTAAAAACGCTCAGCGAATTTTACAGGATGAGTACTTTGGGCTGCATCTTGGCCGGAATATGGATTTAGACAGCTTCAGTGTGCTTGGTGAAGCTTTAATGCAAGCTCAAACCATAGGGGATGCTTTATGGTTGGTGTTAGATCTTGAAGGGTTTGTGCAAAACTTAGGTTTCTCTCAGGTAGTGCGTGAGCAAGGGTGTGTGCGTTTAATATGGAAGTGCCATTATCAAATGCATCCTATGGCAGGGGTGCTGGTTGAAAGTATTCTGGCAGGCATCATAGAGTTTGCTCAGCAGTTAGCCGGTCGGTCTTTGCCCATATTAGAAACCACATTCATTCATGCAAAGCCTAAAAGCTTTAAATCTGGAGCTTCCATTGAATATGGCCGTGTCTATGGTAGTCGCTGCGTGTTCTCCCATGGCATGAACAGCATTTTGGTAGCGGATGACGTATTGGCTTGGCCAAATCAGCTGTTAGGCTTTTCAGGTAAGTCTGTGGCTCAAGCGGATCATTCCCTAAGTACCCAGGTTGCAGCATTCTTACAAAACAGACTGGGGTTAGGCAGCCCTAAGCTTCAGGATGTGGCAGAGCACTTTCAGCTTACCCTTAGAACTTTTCAGAGGCGCTTAGTGAAAGAGGGCGTCACATACAATCAGATCGTCACGAAAACCCGTTTAACCCTAGCAGAGGATTATTTAAGTTACTCTAACCTGTCGGCCCTAGAAATCAGTCAGGTTTTGGGCTTTAAAGAGCAAAGTTCGTTCAATCACTTTTTCTCAGAGCATCACGCTATGTCGCCTATGCAGTTCCGCAAGCGCCGCACCCCTTAAATAACAAAATCTAGTGTACATTTTGTACTCAGCTGTAGACAAAGGTTTGAATCTTGGTTAAATTAATTGTGTGCAATTTAATTTATGTCAATTTAAGACAACGGAGTTAATCATGTCGGTATATGACTTTTCTGCCACAGACATCCAGGGTGCTGAGCGCAATCTATCTGAATTCGAAGGTAAGGTGCTTTTGATTGTTAATACAGCCAGTAAATGTGGGTTTACGCCACAATTTGAAGGCCTAGAAAACATGTACAAAGATTTAAATGAAAAGGGGTTAGAAGTTTTGGGTTTCCCTTGCAATCAATTTGCACAGCAAGATAAGGGTTCTGACTCTGAAATCGCTGGTTTTTGTATGAAAAATTACGGCGTGAGTTTTCCAATGTTTTCAAAGATTGAAGTAAACGGAGAGGGTGAGCATCCTCTTTATACTTTCTTAAAATCTAGTGCTAAAGGCATTTTGGGCACCAAAAAAATAAAATGGAATTTCACCAAATTTCTGATTAACCAAAAAGGTGAGGTGGTTAAGCGTTATGCGCCGACCTCAAAGCCTGAAGATATCCAAAAAGACGTGGCAAGTTTGTTAGGCGCATAGCGCACGAACTTTAAGTAGCTCGCAATGTGTGTGAGCTACTTTATAATGGTTGAATACATGAACAGGGAGTGAACAATGGCTAAAGCAGATGAATTATTAAAACTTGATAACCAATTGTGTTTTCAGCTTTATAGTGCCTCCCGGTTAATGACAAAATTGTATCAGCCATTACTAAAGCCGTTAGATCTCACTTACCCTCAGTATTTAGTGATGTTGGTGTTGTGGGAGCAACCCATGGGGCATAAATTTACCGTTACCCATTTGGGCAATTGTCTTAAATTAGACAGTGGTACCTTAACGCCGTTATTAAAGCGATTAGAAAGTAAGCACCTTATTCAACGCCAGCGCAGCAATGAAGATGAGCGTCAGGTGTGGATACGACTTGCACCTCTTGGGGATTCACTTAAAAGTCAGGCTAAAAGGGTACCTGAAAAGCTTTTATGCGAAACAGGTGTCAAAGAAGAGGATGTGATTAAAACCCGAGAATTACTCAAGGTATTGTTTGATAAAGCGCAGTGATAGATTGTTTCAGCAATTGGCACGTGCGCCAATTATTCTTCGTATAAATTCTTTTTATTATCCCAAGCTTCGTCTTCTTCCATTTTGTCCATACCAGACGACAGTTTATTAGCTGTCGCTTGTGCACTGGCCTTACGGGCTTCCACCAACGTTTTTTCAGTTTTGCTTATTAGGCTTTCAAGCTCTGTTAGTTGGGACTTTAAATGCTGTTTAATAGGGGATTTTAATAATAGGGATTTGGCCATCTTAAGTTTGCCAAGGGCAGGGCGCATTTTTTTAGCACGCAAAGCATTTTTAGCCAGATTATAATTTAAATCTAAACCAATGCGATGCATGATGACCTTTAGGTTTTTAACCACTCTGGCGCCATGAGCTCGCGGCACTAAATTGCTTTTGACGCATTTAAGAATTTGCCCATGTAAATACTTTGCCATGCTGCGAACTTCATGGGCGGTGTCAGGGTTATCAATTTTTCCCCATTGCGATAAGCGTTTAACACTGTCGTCTTTGCTGTTGAGAGTTTTGGCAAGTTTTCCTTCAAGGTCTTGGCTTAAAATGGTCAGGCCTTCGGTTTCGTTGCCAACTTCTTGAACTTTCTCAATTAATTGAATGATGCGCTTGATCATGAAGATTTTGGTTGGGATGTCTAAATACAAATCTGGGATCATGGCCATAGCATTCTGCATACGGCGTAAATCATCATGTAGGTCCACAAGCTCACGGGCACGCTCAATACGCTTCTTTTCTAGATAACTCTTAAGAAAGATACTACCCACTAGCGTGAGGGTGATTAGTGTTCCAAAAATGACAAATGAATCCATGAGCTTCCATTTTCCCTTATATAAGATAAGTGTAGACGGTATTTTTAAAAGTTTTCTCAGAAAAAACTTGACGTAATTCAATGAGATACATAAAATGCGCGCCACCTTAAGACGTGACTGACGTTTTAAGCCTTAGTGTCCCGTTCGTCTAGAGGCCTAGGACACCGCCCTTTCACGGCGGTAACAGGG
>CAJXIT010000006.1 GCA_913054055.1 uncultured Thalassolituus sp. | reverse complement strand
CTCTTTATATCGCAGATAGAAATAACGATGGCCGCTCAATTAACGAGAAAATGGGGCTGTTTTAATCTAACAAGTGTAGCCTGTCTCGCCCCAGCAAAAAGACGCTATGGCTGGACTTCGCTTCGCTCGGCCGCAGCTACAGGCGTTAAGAGCCATCGATGATTAGAGATAAATCCACATACCCTGATGACGAAAATGGTGATGCACTATGGAACATGGTCCAGCAAGGTGATGACTTGTCCAAGAAGAGGGACATTGAATTTACTGTGATATTTTCGACTGAAGAAGATGCTTTAAAGTTTGGGGGGGGTTCTTCTTTTTAACAGGCAACAAGTATTGCTCTACGACAATGAAGAGTCTGAAGGATATCCATATGCAATAGTTGCCACAGTTGCTATGGCCCCAACGCACAAAGAAATCACTGATTACGAGAATCTATTGCAAAAATATGCATCACATCTAAATGGCTACAATGATGGCTGGAGTTGCTATGCCCAGTAAACTTTTAACAAGTCAAAGCACAAAAGGACTGGCAACTAGGTTTGAGGCGTTAAGCCACTATTAGTGGCTAATACTTGCACAATATATCGAACAAGTTATACTTGTCCAATATTATGTACATGTAGGGCCGAGAAAATGAAAGTAGTCAATTTTTCTGAAGCTAGAAACCAACTAAAAAGCGTACTAGATCAAGTGGTAGATGATGCCGATTATACGGTTATCACAAGGCGTGATGCAGAAGATGCCGTTGTCATGTCACTGGATCAGTTTAATGGGCTAATGGAAACCGTTCATTTGCTAAAGAGCCCCGCTAATGCTGCCCACTTAAGTAAGTCAATTCAGCAATATCGAGCCGATAAAACTGAGGAGCATGGATTGCTGAATGATTGATATATTGGCATGGACCAAAGAGGCTTGGTCTGATTATTTATACTGGCAGGGTCAAGATAAAAAAACGCTGAAACGTATAAACAAACTTATAACTGACACTCAGCGCAGTCCGTTTGATGGTATTGGTAAGCCAGAACCGCTTAAAGAAAATTTAGCTGGCTTCTGGTCTCGTCGTATAGATGACAGTAACCGTTTGGTATACGCAGTAGATGATAAAAAATTAACGATTATTTCTTGTCGTTACCACTATTGAAAATGATTTAACCAAGGGTTCAAGTAAACTCGCCTTCCGCTCGTGAGGTTAACGCGGCTTTCATTACTCAATGCATAACGTGTTATCAAAATCCCATACTAAAATTAAATCCACCACTAAATATTGAATCCGTATTGCTTGGGTATTGGCCTCGGCTGTGCCAGTTGTATTGAAGTGTTAGCGAAAAGGTTTTCCACATGTAGCCGCCACCCAGTTCAAAGCGAGGGCCTAGGTAGTGTCTATTTTTTGAATGCATATGATGGGTGTTTTGATAAGTTCTCAAAATAATAAGCCTACTTTTATACTGGGGCCATGCCAGCTCTCCTGCCTTCTAAAAGCAGGAATGTATTTTCCACTAGGAAGCTCATGTCGCTCTTTATATTGGCTCAAATTATCAAAATATATTTGAGAATATAGATCATAAGAGAGTTCTGTTTTAACTCCTAAGCCTTTAAGGCTCTTAGATCGAAATTGAGCGATGATGCCTGCTGATAAGGAGCCATTTGCTGTTAAACCTATATTGGATCCTTTGCTCATTGATTGCTGAAAATGACAGTTAGCCTGCTGCCTAGCTGCTTCTGAAACTGTAAATTTATATATGCCTCCACCAACGTTCCAGTTAAGAAAATAATCTGTGTAATTAAACCGATAACGACTAGAAAAGGTAGAGTTGTCGTTGCTTGATTGAATGGTAAGGGTTCGAGTTTTTAAATTTGGGTCGAATATAGCAATATCATCATGTTCATAATATGTATAAAAGCCAAGCACGCTGGGTATGGTGCTTTTACTATAATTTAAGCCAATTGAAGATCCCTGTTCAAAAGTCTTGTGAACACCGTATGATTTTTTAGTGTTAGTAAAATAGTAGGTATTTGATGTGCTTGAGTCAGTGTAGTTTGCAGTTCCTCCAATACTTTCATCGAGAATTTCTAATCTGAGGCCTTGCCCTCCAGAAAAGAAGCCGTCAAGGCCAAGGCTGCCGTATACTTTTTTTATTGCAGCAGCGTTAGTAGTGTCCTCATCTTCTGTTAGATGGCTTTCTGTCATCATTAGGACTAAGGGTGTGTTGAATACTTTCCCTTGAAAAGCATACTTAATCACCTTTGATTCATTGAGCGAATATGTCGTGCTACCTATATCTTGTTGGCTAGAAAAAGCTTTAGCATTTTGTTCGATACTTCTGTTTGGGTTAGAAATAGAATAGCTAAGGTCTAGATCAAAGCTATTCTCTGCGGTGTCAAACTTTATAGTTGTTTGATGAAATTCAGACTTAGGGATCTTCCAATAGTTTCTATTATCTTTGAATTTTGTGGAGACAATAATCTCAGAATCATTTAAGTATATTGATGGGTTCAATCCGTAGGTTCCATCTGAAGAGTTATGTAAGACCATTTCTTCAGATGTTAAGTAGCTTTTACTATCATCAATAGTTACTTTGAATACGGATAGGGATCTATTTAGGTTGTTTCTATATATGTATGCTGCAATATAAATGACATTGTCAGTATCAGTGTAGATACTAAGAATATTCTTGATATCTGAATTTGGATTTAGTCCGATATCCAAACTTAGAAATTCATTTTCAACCTGTAGATAAATATTTTTGTCCTCTCCAATATAGACAATTTTAGCATCATGTAAATATCCTCTGCTGATGTATGCACTTTCAGCTTTTATTGGTAGGTGATATTTTTCATCGTCGTAATAAAAATATTTATCATATACGGTAATCATTTTTCCACTTTGGTTGATACCTTGCACAAGCGGAGAGTTAAAGCTAAAACGTGATGTTTTATGTTTTGAACCCTTATCTTTTCTATTGTTAAATAATGAGATTGATTCAGCGTCTTCGGTAGGGTGCTTGTAGTGATCAATATAGAAGGATTTATTTTCAGTATAGAGCTTATAAGAAACATCTCTATATTGTGCAATAGCGACAATCCGGCCAGTTAGTTTTGTTACCATGCCAGAGTATGAATAAGTAAGGTTGCGTCGGCACCCTATGCAAGAGACGCCCTTAATTTCAGGGACATCTTTTGAATCAAGAAAAGTATCGTACCCCTCTATATCATGAACTTCATATTGAGAGAGGCTGATGTCAGAGGCGTTTGTTTTATAGGGGATTATTAGAATAAAAATTAAGAGAAGAATAATAGGCATAAATTTATGAGTTTTACATGAGATATGGATTTATAAATACCAGGGAAGGTGCAGAATTAGGCTGATGTTTAAATATCAGCCTAAAGAAATCAAAGCCCCTTAACAAACACCTTGCTGTTTCTCTGCAAGTTATACAGGGATTTTTTCTCTGCTGGCAGTTCTTCAACTGTGCCCACTTTAAAACCGCGTTCTTCAAACCATAAGGCGGTTTGTGTGGTGAGTACAAACAGTTTATTAATGCCTTGGTTTTTGGCTTCGGTTTCTAATGTGCTTAGCAGTCTGTCGCCACGGTCGCCGCCACGGTAATCGCGGTGCACGGCAACACAGGCCAGTTCAGCCATTTGGTTGTCAAATGGGTACAGTGCGGCGCAACCTAATACCATGTCGTCTTTTACCAGTACTCTAAAGCGATTGATTTCGTTTTCTAGTACTTCACGGCCACGGCGAACCAGTATGCCTTTGTCTTCTAACGGGGCCAGCAATTCTAATATGCCCACCACGTCTTCCATTTTGGCGCTGCGCAATTGTTCTTGGTGGTTTTGGCTGATTAGGGTACCGCTGCCATCTAGGGTGAACAATTCGGTTAGCAGTGCGCCGTCTTGACTGTGTTGAATCAGTTGGCAACGGGCCACGCCATTTTCTACCGCGTGTTTGGCGGATAGTAACTGGGTGCTTTGTTCTTGGCTTAGCTTGCTTGACACTAAATTTAAAATTTCGCTGGTGATGATGTCTTTAATCAGATTGCCGTTTTCATGGTGCAGGCAGTTATTTTCACCAAACATAATCAGTTTGTCGGCTTGTAAGCTGATGGCGGTTTGTGTGGCCACATCTTCTACTGGTAGGTTAAAGGTTTCACCGTTTTTGCTGTAGCCCAGACAATTCATTAATACGATGGCGTTGTTATCCAATACCCGATTAATGGCTTTGCCATCTATTTTTCTCACTTCGCCTGTGTGGGCAAAGTCTACACCGTCTAATACCCCTAGCGGTTTAGCCATGACAAAGTTGCCGCCCACCACGCGAATGTCAGCGCCGTGCATGGGGCTGTTACTGGTGCCTGTGCTCAGTAATGCTTCGATTTGGGATCTTAGTTGCCCAACCGCTTGCTGTACGGTGACCAACATGGGTTCGTCCGTGATGCGTTTGTTGTTATGGAACTTGGCTTGAATGTTTTTTTGCTGACACAGTTCATCAATTTGTGGGCGCGCACCGTGTACCAATACCAAACGCACACCCAGGCTATTTAGCAGCGCGATGTCATGTACGATGTTTTGGAAATGATCGTGAGCCAGGGTTTCACCGCCCATCATGATCACAAAGGTTTTTCCTCTGTGGGCATTGATGTAAGGCGAGCATTGTCTGAACCAGCTCACATATTGGGATGCTTGATTAGTCACTGTGTTTTATCTAATTAAGGTTGCTTGTTGATGAGTTTAATCTGTTTTGTATGTTTCTGGAAATTGTTTGTTTTTATTTATGGGTTGTGTTGTCGCCTGCAAGCAGCCTCCTATCAGATGCGAGTGGTAGGAGGCTGCTTGCAGGCAACCATTATTCACGAATAAATAGGTTGATCTTTGATGGGTTTAACTTGGCTCAATGAGAGCGCCATAAACTCACAAACAATAATGTTTAATAAAGCCTTTTATGTAACCTATCATGGGGTTGATTTGGCCCAATGAGAGCGCCATAAACTCACAAACAATAATGTTTAATAAAGCCTTCTATGTAACCTACCATGGGTTTGATCTGATCGTGGGCCATAAATTCATCTGGCTGATGGGCTTGGTCGATTGAGCCTGCTCCCATGACCACGGTATCAATATTATGTTGCGCTAAAAACGGCGCTTCGGTGGCAAAGGCTACGGCTTCTGGTCCATAGCCGGATAGTTTTTCAGTCAGCTTGACCAGTTCACTGTTTTCTTCATTGGAAAACGCATTAATGCCATCAAATAATTGATAGCTTTGTATTGTGCTTTGGGTGTCTTTGGCGATTTTTTGTAAGCGCTCATTGATGTTTTTACGCAGGGTATGCATGTCCATGCCGGGGATGAATCTCAGGTCGTAATGCAATTCACATTGTCCGCAAATGCGGTTGGGGTTATCGCCCCCATGGATGCAGCCTAAATTCATGGTGGGGGTGGGCACGCTGAACGCCGTATGTTTATGTTGTTGTTGAAGTTCGCTGCGGTAAGCCATTAATTCGCTCATGACTTTGTGCATCACTTCCATGGCGTTATTGCCCAGATCCGGGTTAGAGCTGTGGCCGGCTTGTCCGGTGACTTTCACTCCTTCCATCATAATGCCTTTGTGCATGTTAATGGGTCTTAGCCCTGTGGGTTCGCCAATGATGGCGGCGCGGGCTTTGGGTAGCCCTAATGTGGCTAGGGCTCTGGCACCGGCCATGCTGGTTTCTTCATCGGATGTGGCCAAAATAAAAATCGGTGCTTTGAGTTTATTGGCATCGACTTTTTGAATGGCGGCCAAACACAAAGGAAAAAACCCTTTCATGTCGCAGCTGCCAAGGCCGTAAAATTTATTGTCTTTGTCGGTGAGAGTAAATGGGTCGCTGTTCCAACGGCTAGGGTTACATGGCACGGTATCGGTATGGCCCGATAAAATCAGCCCGCCTGGGCCGCTGCCTAAGGTGGCCAACATGTTAAATTTTTTGCGTTCTGCATCCACGCATTGAATTTCAACTTTAAAGCCTAAGGTTTCACACCAAGTGGCCAGTTGGTTGATCACGGTTTCGTTACTTAGGTCGTATTCGTCCAGTGTACTGGAAATACTGGGTAGCGAAATAAGGGTGCTGAGTTGTTGCTTAATATCCGGTAGCAAGGGGATGTCCATTTATAAATTCACTCAATGGTTTTGAGTGTATCAAACTGATGATGGATTCAAAGCCAATAGGCAGTAAATAAGAGTGTTTCCCATTGAATATTGAGAAATGGCTGCCCGTAAGACGGTTTGTGTCATGAATCAGTGATGCAGATAGCAAATAGTGGTGTAAATCATCCAATGTTCGTCTTTGGTCTACTGAGGGGTGGCTGGATTTCTGCTAATATTCAGCCTAAGAATTTAAGAAAAAGTTAAGAACACCCATGGCAAACGAAGTTGAATTAAAGCTTTCTCTCCCTGAATACGCAGTATCAAACATGCTGGCCATGGCTGAGCAAGATGGGGCGGTGTTAGGTGAGTATCAAGGTGATCCATTGATGTTGGATAACCAATACTTTGATACTGATGATTTGGCCCTTAATCAATCTCATGCGGCATTAAGAATTCGTAAAAGCCAGCACGGTTATAAACAAACCCTAAAAAATAAAGGTCAGGCCATTGCAGGGTTGCACCAGCGTGGAGAATGGGAATACGACATTGATCAAGCGGAAATTGATTGGTCATTATTTCCAGAAGAATTGAAGATTGATCCTGATTTAAAAAATGCTATTAAACCTTTGTTTAAAACCGATTTTAAGCGCCATGTTTGGATCAAACAATTTGGCGACAGTAAAATTGAATTGGTATTGGATCAAGGGCTGATTCTGAATCAACATAAACAGATTCCGTTGTGTGAAATTGAATTAGAGCTATTAGATGGCACGCCACAGGATTTGTTTGCGTTTGCTCGTGAATTAGCCCAGCAATTACCATTAGTGCCGTGTGATATTAATAAAGCGGAGCGCGGCTATGGTTTAGAAGCCAATATTAGTTTTTATTCGGCCCCAAGTTTTAGTGGGCAATTGCATACTGATATTGATGTGAATGTATTGCTTCAAGATGCACTTACTCGTATTAATCGACACTGGGATCACTTTTCACAAACAAAAGATTGGTGGTCGTTACTGGTGTTAAGTCGACATGTGCAAGCCACTGAATTTGTCATCTCTAGTGTGTATGAAAGTGGCTGCCAGTTATCAAAAGACATGGAATTAGTATTAGAAAGTTGGCAGTCGTTAAAACATCAGTTGGTGGATTTATTGGCCCCGGCTCGTGTGGTAATGGCTTTATTTGTGGATGATCATAGCCATAGCCGTGGGTTAAGCCAGCGCTTGCTACAAAATCTAACCGGTTCATTAAACGACAGCATTCAATCTTGGATGGGGCAAAATAGCTTAGGGCAATCTTTACTGATCTTGGGTCAATTTTTATATGAACATGGTGAAGCCTTAGGGCAAAATCCTCAGGTATCAAAACCGGTGACTGCGCAATTATGGCAAGATTTTGAGCAACTAAAACAGCGCTCGTTAGACATGCCTGTGCAAGTATTCAGCGAGCTGCAGTCCGTTCAAACACTGGCTTATTTTCACAAACGTTTTGAACATAATGCTTATTCGTTGATCAATGATTTAGTGCGTCAGCACTTGGTGGTAATGGGCATGAGTGACGCTATGGCAATTTGTGTTATCACTGATGAGGATAGTCGTGCTAAATTAGCCAGCTGGAGCCGTAGGATTACGGTTGAGCAACGCCGCTTGCAGGCGGTACGCGAGCAATTAAAAGATCAGCTTTAGCTAAATTTGTTCGAGCTCACACACAGCATAACAATAATCAAAATGAAGTAATCGGAAACTCTTTAATTATGGCCATGGCCCCTGTATCAGATTTAAAAATTTCGCTTAATGCGTTATGCCAACAGCTTAAAAAATTAGGCCATGTGGATGCTGAGCAGTTGGCAGATATTAATCAGGCTGGCTTAAATGGACAGCAGCATCCTGCCCAAGCCATTGCCAGTCATGCCTTTAAATGCGCCGATAACCCAGCCATAAAGCTGGATGAAGAATTCATCATGACCTTGCTGGCCGACGAAGCCAAGCTGGTTGTGTACACCGTTGACCCGTTAAAAGTGAAAGCCAGTGAGGTGACGCCCACCATGTCGTTTGCCTTTGCTAAACGTCATGGTTTATTACCCGTTGAGCTCACTGCCGATACGGTGACTGTCGCCACGGCTGAGCCGTTTGATCAGCGCTGGGTTGCCGATATTGAACACATTAACCGCCGCCAAGTGAAGATGGTGGTGGCCACACCAAGCGATATTCAGCGCTATCAGGTGGAATTTTTCTCTCTGGCTGCTTCTGTAAGCGGTGCAACCGAACTGCATAAAAAGCAGGGTGGCAATTTAGAGTCTTTGGTTGAGTTGGGTAAAAAAGGCAACAGCGATGCTAACGATGAACACATTGTTAATATTGTGGATTGGCTTTTCCAATATGCGTTTGAACAGCGCGCCAGTGATATTCATATCGAGCCCCGCCGCGACATTGCCAAAGTGCGCTTTCGTATTGATGGGGTATTGCATCCGGTTTATGAATTTCCCGCGTCGGTATCGAATGCGGTTACCAGCCGTATAAAAAGCTTGGGGCGCATGAATATTGCTGAAAAGCGCAAACCGCAAGACAGCCGAATTAAAACGCGCACCCCTAATGGGGATGAAGTGGAACTGCGTTTAAGCACCATGCCCACCGCATTTGGTGAAAAATTGGTGATGCGTATTTTTGATCCAGATGTGTTGCTGCGTAACTTTAACGAGTTAGGTTTCAGTAAAGAAGATCAAGCCAACTGGGATCGCATGACTCGCAAAACCGCGGGCATCGTTTTGGTAACGGGCCCAACGGGTTCGGGTAAAACCACCACCTTGTACAGCACGCTTAAGCAACTGGCCACAGAAGACGTTAACGTGTGCACGGTAGAAGACCCCATTGAAATGGTAGAGCCAGCGTTTAATCAAATGCAGGTAAACACGCAAATTGATTTGGATTTTTCATCGGGGATTCGCGCGTTAATGCGACAAGACCCTGACATCATTATGGTGGGTGAGATTCGCGATGCCGAAACCGCCGAAATGGCGGTGCAAGCGGCCCTTACAGGCCACTTAGTTTTGTCTACACTTCATACTAATGATGCGCCCAGTTCCATTGCGCGCTTATTGCACATTGGTGTGCCCCATTATTTGATCAAAGGCTCTTTGGTGGGTGTGATGGCGCAGCGCTTGGTGCGAACCTTATGCCCACACTGTAAACAGAAGCACCCAACCGATTCACAAATGTGGCAGGATTTAGTACAGCCTTGGAGTGCAAAAGCCCCTGAGTTCACATATCAGCCAGTGGGTTGTCTAGAGTGCCGTAATACAGGCTATATGGGACGTGCGGGACTCTATGAACTTATGGTTATGAATGATACATTGGCGGAACACGTACAAGAACAAACGGATGTTGGTTCCTTAAGGCGCAGTGCTATGAAACAAGGTATGCGCAGCTTAAGGTTAAGCGGGGCGCAAAAAGTGGCTGCGGGATTGACCACCATTGAAGAAGTATTAAGAGTGACCCCTACTGAAGTAGGCTAACACCATAAGAATTTTTATAAACGGGCTATGGGTATAAAACCCGTTTAGAAGGTAGAAGTATGCATATACCAGCAATAATAGATTTAGAAGCTTCTGGCTTTGGCCGTGGCAGCTACCCCATTGAGGTAGGTGTGGCGTTAGAAGATGGCACCATTCATGCGATGTTAATCACACCGGCCGATGGGTGGGATCATTGGGATGAAAGCGCTGAAAAAATTCATGGCATCAGTCGTGATTATTTACAAGAGCATGGTAAGACAGTGCGCGAAGTGGCGATTTTTTTAAACGATTTGTGCAGCGGACAAATCTTATATAGCGATGCTTGGAGTTTTGATAGCTCATGGCTAGGTCGCTTATTTGATGAAGCTGAAATTGTTCAGCGTTTTCGGTTAGATGCCATTACTCGATTATTAGATGAAGATCAGCTTAATCGCTGGAGCGATGTAAAAGATGAAACTGGAAAGCACTTAGGCTTGGATCTTCATCGTGCCGCAAATGATGTAAAGGTATTACGAGAAACCTTTAAAAACGTAAAAGCCTAATAACCTAGTCTTAAACAGGGTTTACTTAATTAAGCAGCTTAGGCTGCTTTTTTCGTGTCCTGTGAAAAGTCCGTGTTACTTTGGGGTGTGTAACATGGCATTCAATGCTGACTGTATATCAACATGGTTAAACTGAAAGCCATTTGCTTGCAGCACATTACTTTTTATTCGGTTCGATCCTAGTAGTAATAATTCCCCCATCTCGCCAAATATTAGTTTTACCATAAACTCAGGCATGGGAAGCACAGTGGGTCGAGACAAGGCTTTGCCTAGGGACTGGGTTAATTGAAGATTAGTAACCGGGTTGGGTGCGGTTAAATTGACAGGCCCAGAAATCTGCGAGTTTTCAACCAAAAACTGAATGGCACGTACTTCGTCCTCTAAGCTGATCCAGCTCATAAACTGTTGCCCGTGTCCTACTTTCCCTCCAAGGCCCAGTTTGAATGGCAGCAACATTTTGTGCAATGCACCGCCTTTAGGGCTGAGTACCACGCCACTGCGAATAAACACGGTTCGAATGCCTTGATTAACAGCGGGCTGTGCCGCGGCTTCCCACTTCGTGACAATTTCAGATAAAAAGTTATCGCCCGGGCCATGTGATTCGTCTTTCCAGTGATGCTGGGTATCACCATAAAAGCCAATGGCACTGCCTGATATAAATACCTCGGGTGGGGTGGGTAGATCAGCCAGGGCGCGGCTTAATAGCTGTGTGCATTGAACGCGGCTATCTAAGATGGCTTGCTTACGGGAAGCGTTCCATCTTTTATCTCCAATATTGACGCCATTGAGGCAAATTACCGCATCAAGGTGAATGCTTGTATCTAAATGGATCTGATTTTTTTCTGGGGTCCAATAAAACGAACCTGAATGAACACCTCGGTGAAGAGTATAAACCTTATGCCCAGCTGATTTTAACGACGCTTTAAGCGCTGTGCCGATGAGACCTGTGATACCACTGATTAATATATTCATAAAAAATCAATTCTGTTACATGAATAATGATTATACGGGGGTTATATGAGTTCAGTTCTCTTTGACAGAAAAGAAAAACAGCTGAATGTGATTGTCCAACTGTTTTCATGGATACATTGAATAGAAAACATCACGTAACCACCCTAGCAGTTTTGGTGTGATGTCAGGTAATGGCCATGCACTTGCATGGGTTCGCTAAAGTATAAAAAGAAAGCTTGTAGTGTCATGTGAATCTCCCTATTGATCTTTTTTAATGCACACTTGGTCACCGTAGTAATCATTCTGATAGTTGCACTCTTGTTGCGTCGCCACTTGATTGGCTTGATTCATCTTTACCTTGTTTATCTTTTTTTCGTTTTTCATTGAATTCACCTATTTATTAGAGCGTATATTTTATGTTGCTTGTCCATAACATTTAGCGTGGGCAAGGCTTACTATTTACTGCGTAGCAGTCGCCAGCACTTAAAGGCATCACCATCCGCTTTGATACGTGCGTGGTTGAATACTTGTGTTGACAAGATTAAAGATAGATGAGATGTGGTGATTAGGATAATTGATTATGGCTTTCAAGGTTATAGCGATTAGCTATACCATACTGATAGATCATCGCTATTTTTTGAGGCAGGCTAGTGACTGCCCATAGCCTTTGGCTTTTTCTAAAGGTACTTTGCTGCGGACAAATATGCCATTACCACGTGCCAGCTCCTTGCCTTCTTCGTTATATAAAATGGACTCTGCAATCCACTGGCTGTTGTTTTTATTCACCACTTTTCCGATGGCGGTAATGTTACCTTCGCTGATGGGGCGAGTGATATAAGTAGTGAAGCTGGTGGTTAAAACAAATACGTCGCTTTCTAAACTGTTACAGGCAAACCAAGCGGCATCATCCAGCATTTTAAAGTATACACTGCCGTGCATACCGCCAGCGCTGTGGTGATGGCGTTCATCCGTTTGAATACTGATGTCTGCTTGCCCTTCGGTGACAACCATAACCGGTTGATAGAATGCATTAATGGGGGCGGCTTGATACATGGATTCTAGTTGGCGATAGTGTTGTTCCATTGAATTTCTCTTATAGGTGGGTTCATTGCACGTGATTATTGCGCACTATTTCGGTATAGACTTAAAGCCCTTAATAACCACGTTTTACTGCTTAATGTCTGTTGACCGACACCTTGTACGGCAGGGCAGATTACCGTATAAGCTTTGCCTGATAGTGTGCTTTTGCTGGCGGATTTTTCGATGAACATTTCTGCGGATGTAATATCGCTTTTTAAGTACTGATACTTCTTTTCAATGTGTTGTAGCGCTTCAGGTGCCGAATGGATATCACCATTACGATTAAATTGGCATTGACTACTTTGTATATAGTTTTTTAAAAAACGAATTTCACTTTGCAGTTGATTGGCTTGAATAAAGCTTGAGCTGAGCAATAAGCTTAATATAAAACTGAATTTGATTGAGTGGTTCATAGTGCTCCTTTGTTTGGCTGATTAATTACTTTGCTGTGGGATAGAATAGGTACCGGTTGCATGAGCAACTGGTTTGTCAGACCCTTCGCTGTAGATGAACACATCTCCGATGGCAAGCTTAGCGCCTACTTTTATTAAACGGCATTCACCAATTAAGTCTTTTGAGGCATCTGGTTTATTTAAAAAATTAATATTGATATTTGTGGTGACAGCTAAAGGAATTAAACCTTTTTCATTGAGAATGGCCACATACAATGCAAGATCGGCCACAGCAAACATCACAGGGCCAGACACAGTCCCACCTGGCCTTAAATCCGCTTGTTCTACTTTATGTCTAACTTTTGCATACTGCGCATCAAATGCTTCAACTCGTGTGCGGCACTGGGGGAAGTCGTTTTCTAAAAAATGATTGACGTCTTGAACAGGTAACATATGACACTCAGTGTTTAAATAGCGTGATGAAAGCATAGCGAAGAATTGCTTATGATTCATTGCTATTTTCATTGACAAAAATTGACATTTTACATGAGTAATATAATAGGTGTCTCACAGAGACAATGTATACTCTGCTAGGTATATTTAAACTTTTGATATTATTTCCATACATGGGCATTAACGTGACGGGTTTATTAATGGAAGTCAGTTTACAAATAAACAGTTTAGTCATATTGCTTGCTAGCTTTTTAGTGTTGGGCATGGCGTTGTTTATAGGCTTACTACAGCATAAAGAACAAACATCCCGTTATCTTATTATTTTGCTTTTTTTAAACTGTGTGATTGCTTGGATTTTTGTGTCAATGCAAGAGGGCTGGGTGACGTCAAAACCTATGGTGGCTTGGGTCTCTTTGCAAATGTTGCAAGGGCCATTTTTGTACTTTTATGTGCGCAGTTTGGTGCATTTAGAATTCAGATGGCGCCTTCAAGATAGTTATCATTTTATCCCTGCCGTTTGCTTTGCTTGGCTATGGTTACTTCAGGTGCAAGATCCTTTTTTATTAAGCGTTTCTTGCCCTGATGCGGGCATGTGTTCTCAGCAATATGAAAGTCGATTTGTTCACAGGTTGGCTACTTGGTTATCTATTTTTATTTATGGTTATGGGGCGTTACGGCTATTGCCCATTTATATGAATCGAATGAAGCATCATTACTCAGCGTTACAAGGGTTAAAGCTCACTTGGCTAAAGTGCTTAATTTGGTGTTTTATTGTTTTGGCGGCCATGGCGGTTTTATTGGATGTGCTGCGATATTCAGGGGTATCAAGTTGGCTTTATGGGGGCGTACTGCAAGCATGGGGACCCATTATATTAATCGTATTTATTGCTGGTTTTTCCATGAGACAGCGCCATATAAGCTTGCAAATGCAGGCCGATCACCTCTCGTTATTTTATCAACCGGAACCGGTTCAATCAGAATTGAGAAATACGGATGACGCAAGTTTAAAGCAATCGAATGAGGCAGCGGCGCAAGTTGATGTGCCCCAACAAAAATATCAAAGCAGTGGTTTAGATGAGCATTTGGCCGCCCAGTTGTGGCGAGCATTAACGGAGTTAATGGAGCAGCAACAATGGTATTTAAAGCATGGTTTAAAAGTGGCGGACTTAGCCAATGAGCTTGCGGTGCCTGTGAATTATGTATCGCAAGCTATTAATGGATACGGTGAACAATCGTTTTATGATTGGGTGAATCAATATCGCTTAAATCATGCGGTGCGTTTACTGGCTGATGGGGAGTTAAAAGTAGTGGATATTGCAGAAGCATCTGGCTTTGCCTCTCAATCCAGCTTTTATGAGCACTTTAAACACACCTATAAAATGACCCCCAAACAGTATCAAAAAACCCTTTAAAGGCCATTTTCCCCTGAAAAAGTATCCAAATATGTAAGTTTGGAGGTTTTTCAGACGGAAAGTAGGGATATTCTCCGTATCTAGACTCATAAGAGTTAGAACAACTTTAGAGAATTTGTGATGACTATAAAAAATATAATAATCAGCCTTGTGCTTGGCCTACTCATTTTACTGGCCATTTTATTGATAAGAACCTTGTCGTTCTCCCCTCAAAGTGTCGATTCTGAGCAATATGAACCCGTGTCATTAAATGCTTCGCAGATCAGTGCCCACTTGTCACAGGCAGTGCAATTCCAAACTGTGTCGAAGCAAAACCCTGCCGATATGGACTATGCCGCTTTCACTGCCTTCATTGACTGGGTGGCTGTCACTTACCCTGAAGTGCATGCTGAGTTAGAGCTAGTGCGCATTAATGACTTAACCCTATTGTATAAATGGAAAGGGCAAAATGAGTCGCTACCGCCAGTATTACTGTCAGGCCACTATGATGTGGTGCCAGTGATTCCGGGCACAGAGTCTGACTGGGCACATGCCCCTTATGCAGGGGTAGTGGATGAGACCCATATTTGGGGCCGTGGCACACTGGATGATAAGAGTGCTGTGATTGGTATGTTAGAAGCCCTGACGGTTTTGGTTCAGCAAGGATTTAAGCCAAGACGTACCATTTATGTGGCTGCGACCCATGATGAAGAAATTGGCTCAGTGAAAGGGGCGGGTGGCATTGTTGATTGGATGAAAGCCAATGACGTAACACCTATGTGGTCATTAGATGAAGGTTCGTTTGTGCTGAATGGGTTAATACCTGGTGTGAGCAAACCGGTTGCCAGCATTAATGTGGCTGAAAAAGGGTATTTGAATTTAGAGTTAAAAGTCGCATCGGAAGGTGGACATAGCTCTATGCCAAAAGGGCATACAGCGGTTGGGATTTTAAGTACGGCCATTCATAATTTACAAAACAGTCCGCTGGCGTCGTCGCTGGATGGCTTAACTGGCAATATGTTTGATCAACTTGCACCGCACATGCCTTTTGTTCAAAAATTATTGTTTGCGAATAAGTGGTTATTTTCAGGTTTAATCGAAGCTAAGTTATCAGAATCGGCGGCCGGTAATGCCATGTTACGAACCACCATTGCTCCCACCATGTTTAGCGGCAGTATTAAGGCCAATATTTTACCGATTAATGCCAGTGCCATTGTGAACTTTCGTTTGCATCCTAATGACTCTGTGGAGTCGGTGGTAGAGCATGTGACTCTGGCCATTAATGATGAGCGTGTGAGTGTGAGTATTATGCAAGGTGGTTCTGCATCACAGGTGTCTGATCATTCCCATGAAGGGTTTCAACAAATAGCGGCTGTGGCCAAGCATGTTCATGGCCCAGTTGTGGTGACGCCTGGATTAACCATTGCTGCCACAGATAGTCGTCGCTATGAAGAAATAGCCACTGAGAATTATCGTTTTAACCCTATGTCTATCCACCCTGAAGATGTAAAAGGCTTTCATGGTACCAATGAGCGTTTAAGTATTGATAACATGGTGAAGGCAACAGAGTTTTATATTCAGCTAATGAAAACGGCAGCAAACTGATTGATGGAATTGAAATAAAAAAGCCTGTTTATTTAGTATGAGTAAATAAACAGGCTACAGAGACAACTCGGTAAAATTTTTCGTGGTTAATGGGCCCCTACGGTTTTATCTTCATGTTTATAATAATCTTTGACTCTTGGATTCATTATTGCCTTCCACAATGGCGGTACCAGCGCGATCATAAACATGGTGGCGTAGCCAAAAGGCAGTTGCGGGCTTTCTTCATGGTGACGTAATACTTGGTAACGACGAGCGGCAAAAGCATGGTGATCACTGTGACGTTGTAGTTGAAACAAAAACATATTGGTTAAAAAATAATTGCTGTTCCAGCTGTGCTCGATGTTCACCCGTTCGTACTTACCATTATTCATTTTTTGTCTGTGCAAACCATAATGCTCAATGTAATTGATGATTTCTAATAGTGTGAAAGCAATAAAGCTTTGAGCAAAAAAGAACGCCACCCCCATCCAGAACTCTGCACCTAACACCATAAAAAATACTCCCATGATTAAGCTGATCACTACGCTGAATGCGTAATACCAGATCAATTCATTTTGTACGCTGAGTAATGAATGCCCCTTTTTAGCCAAGCGGGTTTTTTGCAGTTTCCATGCATTTAAAAAATTATGGATATAGGCGTTAGGTAAAAAGTTATAAAGGCCTTGGTTAAAGCGTGACGAACTTGCATCAAGGGGCGTAGAAACATTCACGTGATGCCCATAAACGTGTTCAATTTTAAAGCCACCGTAGCTCACTAATGATAATAATAAACCACCACTGATTTGCTCAAGTTTGGTGTTTTTGTGAATCAATTCATGGCCCACGTTAATGGCGATGACGCCACCCACAACACCCATGCTGACCACGTAACCAATTTGCCCAGCGATGGTTAGTTCAGTCCAGTTTATTAAAAAGTATCCGGTTGTGAACAAGCAAATAAGATAAAGAGGGAACGCAGATATGGCCAAATAGCGATAAAACTGATCTTTGTTTAAATTCGATTCATCGGTGACTTCTGGGTTCACTGGGTCTTTCCCTAAAAGTAAATCCAAGATGGGAACAACCACATACACCAATACTAATGCAGACCAAGCATAGGCGGTGCTGTATTCAGAGCCTTGACCAAAGTAGTAACTGAAGGCTGGCATCAGTAATGGAATGAGAAAAATGCAATAACCATACTTTTTGATGGTTTGGGCGGTACTGGGTTTAAGTGCCTGCAATAACATGCGGGTCCCTCCTTGATAGATACGGTACTACTGCATGACCGATATTTTTATTGTTTTTTGTTAGTCGACGAAGTAAGAGTAGATAGCGACAATAGGATTGTCAAACAATTTATCAATAAAACAAAAGATTGACGCTTTTGATCGATTTTTCCATTAGTTAATGGAATTGCTGTTTATTTGACTATTTTTTGATCTTTTTAAGCCATTCAGGAGGGTGTGCTGGCAAGCTAGCGGCCATTGACTGAATGGTTTGTGTAAGGTGGCAGAAAGGGCAGGGGCAGAAAGGGCTGCTTAGAGGAGGGATACGCTATCTTGGTTTGACGTATTCATTTTCAAATTGGGATAAAGGAATAGCAGGTGTCCAATAAAACCCTTGGGCCTTACTGCAATTAAGGTCTTGCAGGCACTTCATTTCTTGCTCAGATTGAATGCCTTCGGCAACGGTTTTGGCGCCGGTTGAGTGAGCCAGTTGGATGATGGCTTTGGCAATATTTTGGCTGGTAAGATTATGATCAATACCCCTTATGAAAGCCATGTCGATTTTTATTTCATCGGCTTTCATGGTTTGTAAATATTGCATAGAGCTGTAGCCCGTTCCAAAGTCATCTATGGAAATTCTAAAACCCAGTAGCTTAAGTTTACGAATGGAATCTAAAAATAAATTGGAATTATTAAGTACGGCAGACTCGGTGACTTCTAAAATAATTTTACTGCTATCGATTTGATGATAAAAAATAGTATTTTGTAAATGCGTTATTAGATGCTCTTGAGCCATGTCTAAGGCAGACAGGTTCACTGAAACGTCAAAATTATCATAGAACTTTGGGAGTTTATCTTTAAGGTAGCTTAACCATTTACAGGTTTTTTCAATGACATATTTTGTAATGCTAAATACCAAACCTGATTTTTCGGCTAAAGGGATAAAAATATGAGGAGGAATCATGCCTTTTTGTGGATGATGCCAACGTAATAGGATTTCCCCACCATTTAGTGTTTGAGCATTTAAGTTGAATTGAGGCTGTATATAAATATCCAATTCCGCATGTTTAATGGCGTTTTCAAGCTCCCGCATTAGGGACACTTGGTTGATGATTTGCTGGTCTTGTTCTGGTGAATAGAGCTCCCAGCTTGCCTGTTTTTGCTGAGCGCTTAGAAGTGCCACTTGGGTTTGACGAAAACTGTCATTAAAGCCTTCAGCAGAGGTTAATTCATTGCAGCCAGCAATAAAGTTAATTTTAATATTATTGAAATCAGATGCCGTGATGGTGTCTGTTTTTTTCGATAGGGCAACAATTAAATTTCGCACTTCTTCTCTTAATGCTTTTTTTGACATGCTGTGATCAATGTTAGCCATTAAAAATATTTGTTCGCCGGGTAATGCTATTAAATAGATGGTTTCTCCAGAAGGTAAGGACATGGGGATTGACCATGTTTGTTTTTGAATATAACGAGAGATGGCCCCAGTTTGTTTGCGATAAAAATCCGATAAGGCCTGGGGGCCATATAAACTCACTAATTCTTTTAGCCCGTAAATCTCGGCAACGATTAGAATCACTTTACTATGTTGTTCTTTAATGGATTCTATTTGTTCTGGCAGAATATTTTTCAGAAAACTAAAGTTGCCAATTTTCGTATCTGGATAAATATAGGATTGGCTGAGCAAGTTAGTTTCCATTTTCTTCATACGATGGGCTAGCGCTATGGAGAATAGGAAAAGCTCGGATAATGTGCCAAATAGAAACCCATGTAATGTGAAAAAATTAATAGGAATATGACCAAGTACGGCTCCCATGCCAATGGCACCTCCCGCAATGGTAAATGCCCAAGAAATCAAAAAATATTTAGCCGGTTTATAATCATTACGATAAGCCACAACGGCAGCGGATATCCCAAAGACACTGCCGAATAATTGAACTAAAGAAAATACCGGGATCATGGTGTATTCAGGTATAGCAAAGCTGGCTGCGGCGCCAATTAAACTGATGATGCCAAGGGGTTTTAAGAATTTATGAAATTTTGGGGCATTTTGCTCAATCTCTAAAAAGACATTGGCAAAGTTAATAATAATAAAGATGGCCAGAAAATTCATGACCATGATGTTTTGTGAGAGAAATAACTGCAGTTCTAATGGAAAGATTAAATACCCGTAGCCATTGAGGCCACCAAAGTAAAAAATCATTAAACCATGAAATCCCATGTACCATAGATAGGCATTGTTGGGGTGCATGGCATAAACAATGATGTTGTATATGGCCATGACAATCAGCACACAAATGATGCCACCCCAGAAAAAATTCATTTTACGTTCTTTCTGTTTAAGACCTTCGTCGTTATAGATGGTCATAGGTAGGATCGCAGGCCCATTATTCTGTTTGTAAATCAATAATGTGAGCGGCCGATCATTCTCAATATAGAACTGGAAATAGGGAGATTGATATTCACTTGCTTGGGTGTGGGGCAATAAATTTTCAGGATCAAGAATGCCCAGCTGTTCTTTTTTAATTAATGTGTTTTCATCGTAAAGATAAAAATGCAAATGCCGAAGAATATGGCTGTTTACAGTAATGGTTCTGCGTTGAGGTTGGCTATTAAGGAATTTGGCGCGTAATCGAATTCGGTACCAGCTTCCTTGGGGGCTGGGTTGTATGGAATCATTATAAAAACGTGTGGAAAATTGTTTTAGCTGCTCAGGTGTTAGCGCAGCATCTGTGTCAGTGATTAAGCTAGGCAGATCATTTTCAATATCAATACTTGTACTTTCGTCTATGACAAGTTCAAACCCATGCCCTGCAGAGGCAAGCGTTAACAACAGAAAAATGAGCAGAAATGGTTTAATCATGGAAAACCAGACCTAAGAAGGTCATATAAGATTAGCTCAAATTGTCGTGAAATACTGCCTAATCAAGCAGATTTAATTCGCCAAAGGCTGCCAGATTGTTGATTTACTTCATGGCAGATTAAGCTTTGTCGAAAGCAGGGCAGCAAATCCCCTTGATGGTGCGTCACATATAGCAAAGCAGTTGAGTTTTGCTGGGCCAGTTTGCTAATAAATCCCAGCACTAATTGACGATTGGGTTCGTCTAGACCTTGGCAAGGTTCATCTAAAATCAATAGGGCGGGTTGCTTGATCATGGCACGACAAATGAGGACTAAACGCTGCTCCCCATAGCTCAATTGACTTAGGGCGTGATTGGCTTGATCGGCTAGCCCTACTTGTTCAAGCCAATCCAGTGCAAGCTGTTTTTGGTGGTCGTCCACTTGGTTATATAAACCTATGGTATCGAATAGCCCGCTGACCACTGTGCTTAAAACATTGGTACTGGCTTTATACTGCCACTGTAAAGCGGCACTGATGATGCCAATGTGTTGTTTGATGTCCCATATGCTTTCACCACTGCCTCGTTTGATGCCAAATACCGTTAAGTCATTGGCATAACATTGTGGGTGATCACCACTAATAATGTTCAGTAGGGTACTTTTACCGCAGCCATTTGGCCCCAGGATTGACCAGTGCTCTCCTTGCTGGATGGTCCAATCTAGGTTTTGAAAAATCAGCTTATCACTGTAGGCAACACGACCATTATTAAGTTGAACCAAGGGTTGTGCCATTGGCAGTGACAGTTTAGGTGAACAGGGGTCTTTGGCGGGTAATACTAGCTTGTCAGAATTAAAGGTTAAAAATGCTTTAACGCTTGGGTTTGCCATTACCTGCTGCTTATTGCCTTGTGCCAGTAACTGGCAATTATGTAAAAATCCCATGTGGGAAATCCAGTCAGGTACTTCGTCTAAGCGATTAGAAATTAAAATGAGGGTTTGTTTTTGTTGATGCAATTGATCTAGAGTCTGGCTTAGATTTTGTTGGCTTTGTGCATCTAGGCCGTCAAAGGCTTCATCAAATACCAGAAGGTCAGCGTTTTTCAGCAGGGCGCGAATTAAAATAACTTTTCGGCTTTCCCCTGTGCTGAGCTTTCGGAATCCTTTATTTAAAATGTTCGCAATACTAAATTGCGTTACCCAATGGTCAATCGCTGTTTGATCTTGATTAACTTCTAATAACAGCTCAATAACAGGTGTGCCTTCGAAGACTTCATTGGTGATGTCACTATCATCTCGTTCTTTTTCTCGATCAATTAAGTGCTGTTGTTCGCTGAAGCTGACAATGGCCACCGAGGTGTTGTCTAAGCCAGATAATTGACCATCTACAATGTTTAAACCTTGTTTAAATAATTCTGAAAATGCACTTTTACCACTGCCATTGCCGCCGATAAAGGCCCAGCTTTCTCCTGCATGAATATTTAGGTGTTCAATGGTCAGTTGTTGTTTTTGATGCAGTTCAGCACATAGCTGGTTTATTTCAATCATGTTTAATAGGTGGGCTTTTCTAGTTCGTATAAGTGATGCTGAATGTCTTCGAGTTTGTTTTCGAATAATCGGCCAGCATCTTGAAGGCCTTGATTATAAAAAAAGTTACCCACTTCTTTGGATATAAAATCCAATAAAAACTCGGCTTCAAATTGACCGATGTCTTGCTGCATTTCATCATTGAAATATTTAATGAGCTTGTCCAAAGCGTCTGATCTTTGGTGCTTGTCTAATGTGATTTCGGACATGTTAACTCCTATAACCAGCGTCTAACCGAATGGCAATATTGAATGTATTCATCGCCAAATGTACTTGTTAAGTGTTGCTCTTCTAACGAGATCAGAAATCGATTTATATAAGGAATGAATGATACGGACAACAATAAACCAGATATGTGGCCGGTATAACACGCCGTTCCCACTATTAAAAATAAAAACCCTACATACATAGGGTTGCGGCTAAGTTTATAAAGACCATTGATGACCAGCTTGTTGCTTTTTTCTGGTGTTCTGGGATCCACCGTGGTTTTGGCTTTAAAGAAGCTGATAGCGGCAGGCAGTACAAATGCGATACCTAAAACCCAAAAGGCAATTCCCCATTCAATCGCGCTATTAATGGATAGCGAATACTGAGGTGTTAATGAATGGCATAAAAAAATAATGGCACATAATGCAATGGTTAATGGCAAAGGTGGGATCAGTAGCTCAAGTGTTTTAAACATAAGTGTCGTTCACGGTGGTTATGATAAAGATTGCTCAGGGGCTAATACCCAGCATCGGTCCATATGGTTCATGCCTATTTTTGGGTAATAACCATTGGCAGCGGGACTGGCCAAAAGCACCAGTTTGCAGGTCGCCTCAGTTTTGTCGGCACAAAGTGATATCAGCTTTTTGCCTATGCCAGAATGTTGAAGATTGGCATCCACCGCTAGGTCTGATAAATAACAGCAGTAGTGAAAATCCGTGACACAGCGAGCGATACCAATCAACTTTTCCCCAAGCCATGCGGTATAGGTTAAGTTGGCATTGTCTAGCATGCCTTGTATGCACTCAATATTTTCGGTTGGTCGGCGCTCAGCAAGGGTGCTGGCCTCGAGTAGTGCGATAAATTGAGAGGCTGTAATTGACGAGTTATATTTGTATTCAATATCCATTTGAGATGCTTAATTATGTGAGGTGTATTTTATATAGGGTGAAAGTTTTTGGATCTGTTTTTTGATTCTGTGTTTAGGGTTTTATAGTTAGAACTTATGGGGCAAGCCATCCATGGCTCCTTTTGCTATACATTCCATCCCAGCAAGCCGCTCTTTGCCATACCCAATACACTTGCTACGCGCGCGGGGCAAGCTTTCCATGGCACCGCGCCATACCGTACATCCTGTCATATGCAAACCGCCATCCATGGCTCCTTTTGCTATACATTCCATCCAAGCTCGATAATTAGTAGAGCATTATTACGTATCAGTTATTTTTGTATTTATTGGATTTACTATAAACAAAAAAAGCGCCGAAGCGCTTTTTATAATTTAACGTGTACTTTATAGCTCGCCGTTGTGATAAACCTTTTGAACATCGTCTAGATCTTCAAGCATCTCTAGGAATTTTTCAAAAATTTCTAAATCTTCTGCTTTCACAGGCGTGGTATTTTGTGGAATAAACTGGATTTCATCTACTTCAAAATCAATCTCACCAAATGCTGCTACCAATGCATTTTTTGTATTGGCGTATTCCGTATGAGGTGCAAAAACCGTGATGTTGCCATCTTCACATTCTACGTCGGTTACATCAACGTCCGCTTCCATTAGGGCTTCTAATACCGCGTCTTCGTCATCCCCTTTGTATACAAAAATGGCGCTGTGATCGAACATGTGGCTAACGGCACCCGATGAACCAATTTTACTTTTTGCTTTGTTAAAGCAAGTACGCACATCGCCATAGGTACGGTTAGGGTTGTCGGTTAGGCAATCAACAATGATCATGGTACTGCTAGGGCCGTAACCTTCGTAGCGAGCCGTATCAAAGTCTTCGCCGCCGCCGCCTTTTGCTTTATCAATGGCTTTATCAATAACGTGAGTTGGCACTTGGTCTTTTTTAGCGCGGTCAATTAAGCTGCGCAGAGAAAGGTTGCCATCCGGATCAATACCGCCTTTTTTCGCACATACGTAGATCTCACGGCCATATTTGCTGTAGACCTTGGTTTTCTGACCTGCGGTTTTGGCCATGGACTCTTTACGGTTTTGGAAGGCGCGACCCATAGTATTTACTCGTTATGCTTAAAATTGCGGCTATTTTACTGACTTTGTTTCATTCTATAAAGGGTTAGCCCATTGGAAATTACTCGGCTGTACACTATTTGAGCGATAAATAATGCTGTCGCTCTGCTTGGTTGAATTTTTCGATGGCGTATCTCAGCATAACCCTAGGCATGGAGTCGGCGTATTTGTCTAAAAACGCCCTTTCAACTGCGCCATCTCTTTTGCCTATTTCACGTAACATCCATCCGACGGCTTTATGCATAAGATCTTCTTTATCGTGCAGCAAGCGTTCCGATAGCTTGATAGCGTCGTCGAACTGATGGTCGCGAATAAAGCTAAAACAAGACAGCATGGCAATGCGTCTATCCCATAGTAAGTCTGATGTCGCCAGTTTATATAGGATGTGTTTATCTCTGTGTAATAGGTAAGGGCCTGAAATATGAGGGGCGCTACAATCCACTAAATCCCAATTATTGATAAATGGACTGTGCTGTAAGTACTGCTGAAAGATGTCTGTTTGCTGGTTTGGATCGGCCTTTTTAAATTTTAAAACCAATATAAAAAGTGCCAGCATACGGGCTTCATGGATTTCATTTTTGAGCAGCGTAAAGCACCCCTGCACCGGCAGAGTTTGATGTGCTTTACTCAGTGCACGTAATTGCGGCGCCGATATCCCAATAAACATATCCCCTTCGCCATAATCACCTTTGCCGGTTTTAAAGTAGCGCAGTGATTTTGCAGCTTTGTCTGGGTCTGATAAAGCATCAAGCTTTTTCAGGATGTTATCTAACACGCTGTTTAACCTAGCCTGGAGGCCACTGTAATTGACGGTCGCCTATCACATGATAATGCAAGTGAAATACGCTTTGGCAAGCATCTGCACCGTTATTCACCACTAGTCTAAATGCTTCTCCAATGCCCGCATCGGCAGCCACTTTATTGGCCACAAGATTAAGATGTCCTAACAATGCTTTGTCTGCTTCTGTAGCATCACACAGTCGAGGAATGGGCTTTTTAGGGATCACTAATAAATGAACCGGTGCGCAGGGCATTATGTCTTTAAACGCTAAGCAGAGATCATCTTCATGTACGATATCGGCAGGGATTTCTTTATCAATGATTTTACTGAATATGGTGGGATCACTGGGTAATGGTTTATTCATTGAATGCTCGTTCCATCTGATTGTCATAAAAAATTATTGATAACGAATCTATCATATTTATTCGACATATAAACTAGTGTATGCGGGGTCTATTGGCCTTAAAATTCTCATCTATACTGATACAGCGACCTTTGTTTATATGCCTATCTCTCGGGCTTTTTAAGGATGATATGACCCATAGGTATGTGTATTCAGTATTAACAGGATTGTGTGCAATCTTTAGCATATTGATCGTGTATGGATTTGTTCAGTATGAGCAAGCGCTTACCGTGACGGTTCATGTGGATACTGAGTACGAATTTGTTGAGGTGCCTGGTCCAATCCAACCCATTCCTTATATTAAACAGATTGATTCTGGTTGGCAGAAGCTGGGTAAGGCTTTGTTTCATAGTACTTTGCTTTCTAAGGATAATACGATCTCCTGTGCGTCTTGCCATAATGTTCATCAAGGGGGAGAGGACGGCTTTCCTATTTCCATTGGCATTAATGGCAGCTTGGGTGATCGCAATGCCCCTACTGTATTGAATAGTGTATTTAGTTTTCGTCAGTTTTGGGATGGCCGAAGCGCTACCTTAGCTGAACAGGCAGTGGGGCCAATTCATAACCCTGTGGAAATGGGGACTGACTTTCAACAGGTGATTCAAAAGCTAAATCGATCACAAGAGTTTGTGGATGCGTTTACGCAGTTAGGCGTTAACGAAATTACGCCAGACAGCGTTGTTAGGGCAATCGTCACTTATGAAGAATCCCTGATTACACCAGATGCACCGATTGACTTATACGTACTGGGAAATCAATCAGCATTAACGGAACAGCAGAAGAGCGGTTATGAAAAATTCATTGGATTTGGCTGTGTCTCCTGTCACCAAGGGGTCAATATTGGAGGTAACTTATATCAAAAAATTGGTCGTATAAATGTTGTGCCAGAAAAGCTGTTAGCAGATAAGGGCCGTTTTAATGTCACAAAAAATGAAAACGATGAATTTGTATTCAAGGTGCCATCCTTAAGGAATATTCATCAAACTGCCCCGTATTTTCACAATGGTTCGGTTGAAAAGCTTGAAGATGCCATTCGAATTATGGCCATTGGACAATTAGGTATCACCTTAACGGACCAGGATGTGGCAGATATCATGGCGTTATTTGAAGCATTTAGCGGCCAAGTGGCACCTGAGCTATGAATACGGCTATCTTTGAAAAAGTTAAATACCTAATAGAAATCATTTTAATGTGTCTAATTTTGTTCTTTGGTGTTCGATGCATTGACTTGTATATGTATTACCAAGACGACAAAGCTGAATTGGAATTAAAATCCAGGCTGCATGATAAGGCGGTTGAGCTCTCTGTTGAAACCTTGTCAGCCATGAGCACCTCTACCTATCATTATGATAAATATGCAAGCAAACAATTGGCATTTGAAAGTTTAGTTGAGGCCATTGATCGCCGAATGTTTAGTGATGATCAGCTACAAACAGCGCTGGATGAATTCTTAGCATCTGTAACCGGTTATATGCAATATGCCACAATGTTAAAGACCTCGTTTCGCTTTGTCTCTTCTATCGCATTAGATACCGATGACATATCACTCATTGAAAAACAAAAGATTTCTGAAATCATTTCTCTAGTAGCTGCTTTTCGAAATAATGCTGAATCTATCGTCTTGAGTAATGCAGCTGATCGGATTTTGGAGTTGAGAAAGGACTTGGTGAAACTGAATTCTGAAAATGTAAAATGGAAAATGTTTAAT
>CAJXIT010000005.1 GCA_913054055.1 uncultured Thalassolituus sp. | reverse complement strand
GTCGCTTACATCAGCGATTAAACAATAAAAAATGCTGCATCACAGATCGACTTTCATTCTTACCGCCTGTCAATTCAGGCAACTGCAATGCTTTATAATTTACCGGTAAAATAATACCAGCCTGACTTAATAAACTATCTTGATTCCAGATAGCAATAGGCAGCTCTTCTTGAATTTTTATCCTTAAGGTATCAGGCCATACTTTTTCTACCTCAACAGCTGAGATCATCGGCATGGCTACCAACGTCTCCTGAATAGCTTGTACGTCCAATGCCACATATCCTTGCGGGTAAAACCCCTCTAATAGCGCCACAACTTCAGCTTCTTTTACATATTCAAACGGTGCCGACACGTCTAGTTTATTGATTTCATTATTAGCAACCTGAAGAACCAACAACACAACTGCAAACATAACCGAAGCGACCGTCACACCGATAGAAATTGGCTTCACCCATTGAGTCAATGAGATGTTCACATTCTCTTTAGACTTTAATCGTGTTGCCCCTTTCCCTTTCATTTCTCCGCAGCCTCCAAAATGCTAAGCACTAACTGAGAAAAATTAATACCGGCGGCATTTGCAGCCATTGGTACCAAGCTATGATCTGTCATCCCCGGTACGGTATTCACTTCAATCAACCAAAATTGACCGTCTTCGTCTTGCATAAAATCAACTCGCCCCCAGCCACTGCAATCTAATGCATCATAAGCTTGTACGGCTAAAGCTTGCAGCTCGCTTTCTTTGTCTTCAGACAAACCGCAAGGTACTAAATACTCTGTATCATCTTGTAAATATTTAGCATCATAATCGTAAAATTCATTTGCAGGCTTTAATTGAATCGCAGGTAACGCTTTTCCGCCCAACACCGCCACTGTAAATTCTTTACCTGTTATAAACTGCTCTGCTAAAACTGGCGAACCCGTACTAGTAGCAGAGTCAAAAGCAGCCTCTAATTCACTGGCCTGCTTAACCTTTGAAATCCCAATACTCGAACCTTCAAGAGCAGGCTTGACCATAATTGGAAAACCCACTTCATTAGAAAAGGCTTTCAACATATCTAATGAGTCAGCTTTGATAAACTTTGGCGTGGGCAACGCCAATCCCATCCAAATTAATTTGGTACGCCACTTATCCATACAAATGGCACTGGCTTTGACACCGCTGCCGGTATAAGGCAAACCATAAAATTCCAACATACCTTGAATAGTGCCGTCTTCACCGCCAACACCGTGTAAAGCGATGAACGCTAGATCAAAATCATGAGCACTTAGTTGACCAATGAAATCATCTTTCGTATCAATTTTAATGGCATCAACACCGCTCTGAACCAAGGCTTTATATACAGCATTGCCGCTATTCAGTGACACTTCCCGTTCTGCACTATTGCCTCCGTATAGCACTGCCACCTTGCCAAGGTTCACATTATTTTGAGCCATCTATCGCCTCCAATAATTCAGGCAAGTCTTTTGCTAATTGCTGAGCTAGAGCACCTACACTGCCTGCCCCTTGCGTAATTACAATATCTCCAGGCTTCAGAATATCTTTTAAAACTGGATTTACATCAAAGCCACGTTCAATAAAAATAGGATCTACTCGACCGCGACCACGAATACTGCGACACAATGAGCGACCATCTGCACCAGGAATTTCATCCTCACCGGCAGAATAAACATCCAATAATAACAAAGCATCCACATCACTCAATACACGCACAAAATCGTCATACAAGTCTCGAGTTCGTGTATATCTATGTGGTTGATACAACATAACTAAACGATTATCAGGCCAGCCTTTTCTAATGGCTTTAATCGTTACGTCAACCTCAGTTGGATGGTGCCCATAATCATCCACCAACATGACATTACCGCCTTGCAATGGGTACTCACCACAAATTTGAAAACGACGCCCAACACCTTGGAATTTTTCTAACGCACGAACAATGGCATCATCGGTAATGCCTTCATCAGTGGCCACTGCAATGGCTGATAATGCATTCAATACATTGTGCTGCCCAGGCATACGTAATTTGATTTTTAAATCGGCATGATTACCAGGACGCTTCGCGGTAAATGACGTGTAAATACCTTCCTGTGTAATGTTTTCTGCATAAAAATCAGCAGATTCATCAAACCCATAAGTTAATACTGGACGATTCACCTCAGGCAAAATTTCTCTTACCGTTTCATCATCAACACACAGAACAGCCAAACCATAGAATGGTAAATTATGTAAAAACTCAATAAAGGTTTTTTTCAGTTGATTAAAATCACCACCATAAGTATCCATATGATCTGCTTCAATATTGGTAACGATCGAGACCATTGGCTGCAAATGTAAAAACGACGCATCAGACTCATCAGCTTCAGCTACCAAATAACGGCTACCACCTAACTTGGCATTTGTGCCGGCACTGGTTAACTTACCACCAATTACATAAGTGGGGTCTTTTTCACCTTCCGCTAAAATAGATGCCACTAAACTTGTAGTAGTGGTTTTACCGTGGGTTCCGGCAATGGCAATACCATGTCGATAACGCATTAATTCCGCCAACATCTCTGCACGACGTACAATTGGTATTCTATTTTCAGTAGCATATTGAATTTCAGGATTGGTTTGATCAATGGCCGTAGAAACCACAACCACATCCGCGTTCTTAACATTACTTTCTTCATGACCAAAAAATACTTGCGCACCTAAAGAGACCAATCGATCCGTTACTGCAGACGCCTTCAAGTCTGATCCAGAAATGTCATACCCTTGATTTAATAATACCTCTGCAATACCGCACATACCCACACCGCCAATACCAATAAAATGGATTTGACGGATACGACGCATCTCAGGAATTTCCCAACGCTGTACAACTTTATTCTCATTATCCATGAGCAGCCTCGATACAATAATTAGCCACGGTTTTTGCTGAATCGTGTTTTGCCAGCCCCCGTGCTGCAATCGACATATTCAAAATACGCTCACGAGATTGCAGTAATTGATTAAATTCTTCTTGTAAATATTCACTGGTGAAATCAGATTGAGCTCTCAAAATAGCCGCTCCCGCATTCACCAAAAACATACCGTTTGCGGTTTGATGATCATCCACAGCAAATGGATATGGAACTAAAATTGATGCTACGCCTGCTGACATTAATTCAGACACGGTTAATGCACCTGACCGACAAATAACAATGTCCGCCCAGTCATAGGCTTCGGCCATATCCGCAATAAATGCACTCACTTTCACAGTGCTCACATTACGCTCATCATAGCCCGCTTTTACATCATCAAAGTTTCGTGTTCCAGTTTGATGCCAAACATTCACCGCTACTGATGGAGGTAAATTAGCCATGGTTTCAATTAATACATGATTGATCGCAACCGCCCCTAAGCTGCCACCGACCACTAAAACATTCAAATCCCCATTACGTTCTTTTAATCGTTCTTCAGGGGATTGAATATTCACAATATTTGGACGAACCGGGTTGCCTACAGTCACTAAATCCGCACCCTGTTTAAACGCACCGTCAAACGCTTGTAATAAAGGCTTTGCAAATCGACTTAATAGTTTATTGGTCATACCCGGTATGGCATTTTGTTCATGTATCACTAATGGTGTGCGTGAAATGACCGCCATCAAACCACCTGGACCGGAAGCAAACCCACCCATTCCTAATGCCATCACAGGCCTAACCTTGATAAATACTTTTAATGTTTGCCACATAGCACGTAACAACTGCCAAGGCGCTAACAACGTTTTTAATAGTCCGTTACCGCGCAAACCTGATACAGTTATGCGATGAAGTTGATAACCTGCATCTGGCACTAGATTATTTTCAATGCCTTTTATACTACCCAGCCAATGTACTTCGTAGCCTTTTAACTTCAATTCACGGGCCACGCTAATAGCAGGAATAACATGCCCACCTGTTCCGCCAGCCATGATTAACACGTTATTTTTTTTCATTAGCCGACTCCATTTCGTGGTGCACTCTCAACAATAAGCCAATTGCAATAGAACAGGCCAATAGACTTGAACCACCAAAACTCACAAAGGGTAGCGTTATTCCTTTTGTTGGCAGCAATCCCATATTCACACCTAAATTTATAAATGCTTGAAAGCCAATTAACATGGCCATGCCATACGCCACATATGCGGCAAAATATTGCTGCTTTGAAAACGCTCTTTTGCCCAAACTCATGCCTTTCATAAAAATAAAAACGAACAAACCGACAATAATCGAAGCCCCCAACAACCCGGTTTCTTCCGCCCAAATAGCAAATACAAAATCGGTGTGTGCCTCGGGCAAATAAAATAATTTCTGAATACTGTTACCTAAGCCTACGCCTGAAAACTCACCGCGACCAAATGCAATCAAACTTTGAGTTAATTGGTAACCACTACCAAACACATTATCTGCGTCCCAAGGCTCCCAGTATCCAGTTAACCGCTTTAGTCGATAAGGCTGACTTAACAAAATCAATACTGAAGAACTTAACACCACCACAGCCGTTAAAATAAATTGCCCCGCCTTTACCCCACCCAAAAACAACAAGGCTAACGTGGATAACATCAAAACAACGACCGCGCCAAAATCGGGCTCAAGTAGTAATAACACCGCAAGCAGTGATAGAACAAAAAGTGGCTTCATAAAACCCGACCATTTAGATTGCACTTCTTCACGCCTGCGATCTAAATAACTGGCCATATATAGAACGGTGGCAATCTTGGCAAACTCACTCGGCTGAACATTCATAATACCCAATGAAATCCAACGCATACTGCCATTCACTTCTTTGCCGATGCCAGGGATCAACACTAAAATCAAACTAAACAATGCAATCATAATAAAGACGGCACTTAATGATCGTAACCACTGTAAAGGCACCCTGACTGTCATCATAGCTACCAGTAAACCCAGCACTAAATAAATGCCGTGGCGCATACTAATATGCAAACTGTTAGCGTAATTTCTCTCAGACCAATCCATACTTGCTGAGGTCACCATCAACCAACCTAGAATTGACAACAACACTGTGACCCACATTAAAGATGAGTCGAGCACCAGCTTTTGTTTTAAATCCAGTTTTTGCCACACTGGAATCATTGGAGGCGCAATGCGAGTGGCTGAGCTCATAAACTCTCCACCAAGTTCACAAAGGTTTCACCTCTGTGTTCAAAGCTATTGAACATATCAAAGCTGGCACAGGCTGGAGACAATAAAACCGCATCTCCTTGATTGGCATTTGCCGTTGCTTTGGTAAATGCATCTTCAAAACTGCTCGCCAAAATAACCTGGGTATCGTTTGATAATGCCGCCTGTATTAATTCTTTGTCTCGCCCATAAGCAATCAGTGTTTTCACACTATGCTTGATGGCGTTTTGCATATAAGTAAAGTCAGCCCCTTTACTGTCTCCTCCCGCCATCAAGACAATTGAACCTTGAACATCTGAGGCTAATCCATCCAGTGCAGCAACAGTCGCCCCTACATTAGTGCCTTTTGAATCATTAAAATATTCAATGCCATTATGCTGCCCCACCCACTGACAACGATGATCTAAGCCTGGGTAGTCTTCTAATGTGGTTAACATAGAATCCAGTGACAAGCCTGTAGCCGAGCCCAAGGCTAAAGCAGCCAAAGCGTTGCTACGGTTATGAGTACCTTTAATTTTTAACTGCTTAGTATTGATCAATGCTTGATGATCAATCGCAAGATAACTATCACCATCTTGCTCAACAATGCCAAAATCATTCCCTTGAGCTTCACTCAACCCAAAGCTTAAGGTTTTTACATCTAATTCCTGCAAAGGTGTAGAACGTGAATCATCACGATTAATCACTGCCGATTTCGCACCGTTAAAAATCCTGTGCTTAGCATGCCAATATTCGTCATAACTTTCGTAGCGATCCAAATGATCCGGACTGACATTCAATACAGTAGCCACGGCTGCATTTAATTGCGGCGTGGTTTCTAATTGAAAGCTGCTCAACTCCATCACATATAGCTCTACATTATCGTTAATTAACTCTAATGCTGGTGTGCCTAAGTTACCGCCAATGGCTACATTTAATCCTGCATCTTTCGCCATCTCGCCTAATAATGTGGTGACAGTGCTTTTTGCATTTGATCCAGTGATGGCCACTACAGGGGCTTTGGCATAATCTGCAAACACCTGAATATCCCCCACAACAGGCACACCCAATTTCACCGCCGCTTGAATCTCTTTTGTCGCCAAAGGTAAGCCTGGGCTTAAAATAATTCTTTTGGCTGCACACAAAACTTCTTGATCTAAACCGCCCAAAATCAATTCAACTTTGGCATATTGTGATCTAACGTCATCCGCAAATGGCGGCTGATCACGGGTATCCATTGCGTTAACGCGCTCACCGCGATCAGCAAAAAAGGAAACAACTGAATAGCCAGTTTTCCCTAATCCGATTACAACTATGTGCTGATCTTGTTTATTCATGTTTATTCATGTTTAAAATCAATTATCTAAATTTATCGAATTTTTAGTGTGGCCATGCCAATCAAAACTAAGAATAAAGTAATGATCCAGAAGCGCACGATCACGCGCGGTTCAGGCCAGCCTTTTAACTCAAAATGATGATGTAAAGGTGCCATTCTAAAAATACGCTTACCGGTTAATTTGAATGAAGCCACTTGTAAAATAACACTCACGGTTTCCGCCACAAATATACCGCCCATTATAAACAGTAGAATTTCTTGGCGAACAATCACAGCCACAACACCTAATGCCGCACCCAGTGCAAGTGAGCCCACATCACCCATAAATACCTGCGCAGGGTAAGTGTTAAACCATAAGAAACCGATACCAGCACCCACTAACGCACCACAGAAAATTGTTACCTCGCCTACACCGTCTAAATAAGGTAAAAATAAATATTCAGCAAAATTCACATGCCCCACTAAATAAGCACAAGCACCCAGTGCACCACCCACCATCACGGTTGGTAATATGGCCAGTCCATCAAGACCGTCTGTTAAGTTCACAGCATTACTGCTACCAACTATTACCAGGTAAGTCAGTACAATGTAAAACACACCAAGGTCAATAATAATATCTTTAAAGAAAGGCACAATTAGAGTGGTTTCAGCTGGCCCTGCTGCAGTGGCATATAAATACACACCTGCAATGACTGCAATAATACTTTGCCAAAACATTTTCCAACGGGCGGGTAAGCCTTTCGAGTTCTTCTGAACGACTTTACGGTAATCATCTACAAAACCCACAGCACCGGTTGCCAATGTTACTAACAGTACAACCCACACATAATGATTACTTAAGTCGCCCCATAATAATGTACTGACACCGATGGCCAGCAAAATCATTACACCACCCATTGTGGGCGTGCCTGATTTACTTAAATGAGACTTTGGGCCATCATCCCTAATCGCTTGACCAATTTGTTTTTGTTGTAACGTTTTAATTACATAAGGGCCAAACCATAATGCAATCAGTAATGCCGTGATCGTGGCAAAAATTGCACGCACGGATAAATAATTAACAACGGAAAAACCCGTGTTATATTGTTGTAAAAATTCCGCCAACCAAAGCAACATATTTGCTTCCCCTAATTATTCTTATCTGAATGTTCAATGATTTCCGATACCACGCGATCCATATGAGCGCTACGCGACCCCTTCACTAAAACAGCGGTATCAGGTTTTAATTTTGTTTTTAGAAATCTGACTAGATTTTCATGGCTTGCGAACCAATGAGCATTATCACCAAATGAATCTGCCGCCCCACGACTAAATTCACCCAAAGCAAAGAACTCATCAATTTGACCATGGCGGGCATACACACCAGATTCTGCATGAGCAAGTTGAGTCTCAACGCCTAGCTCAGCCATATCACCCATTACAAATATTTTATGACCTGCTCGGCTACCCAAAACATCGACAGCGGCCCTGACGGAAGCCGGATTAGCATTATATGTATCATCAATGACGACACTGCCGTTCAACCCTTTCTTTTCAACCAAGCGGCCTTCAACCCCTTCAAAGGATTCAAGACCCGTCACAATCTGTGCTATTGGCATCTTCAAAGCATGGCAAGCCGCGGCACAAGACAAAGCATTCATGACATTATGACGCCCCATCACCCTAAGCTGAACGCTTGCCTCTTCATTGGCTATTTTCAGAGTGAACCCACAGCAACCTAAGACATCTGTTTCTAGGTTTTCACCTCGAACATCTGCCTCTTCATTTATTCCAAAGCTAAATACTTGTTTCGTGCCTGCGCGCTCTCTCCATTGAGAAAAATATGGGCTATCCGCATTTAGTATTGCCGCGCCATCTTTAGGAAGCGCATCAATAATTTCACCTTTTGTTCTGACAATGGTTTGAATATCCCCAAAACCTTCTAAGTGAGAAGCCTCAGCATTTGTTAATATAGACACGGTAGGTTTCGCTAAATTTGAAGTGTAAGCGATTTCACCTTCGGCACTGGCGCCCAATTCAACAACGGCATAATCATAGGTATCATTCAGACGCAGTAAAGTAATTGGCGCGCCTATGTGATTATTAAAGTTACCACGTGTGACCAGTACTTCGTTCTGCTGGCGTAACAATGTTGCCATCATACCTTTCACAGTGGTCTTACCACTGCTTCCTGTAATGGCAACAACATCACGCTGAAATTTATTGCGATTAAATAATGCCAGTAGCCCCAACGCTTCAGTGGTATCTTTTACCAATAAAGTGGGAACAGACACATCCACCGCTTTACTCACAACAACTGCACAAGCGCCTTTTTCTATGGCTTGCTCTATGTACTGATGGCCATCTAAGCGATCACCTATTAATGCCACATATAAATCGCCAGGCTGCAAAGTACGAGTATCTGTACTGACAAACTGAAAAGGCACATTGGCACCTCGATGTTTCGCAGAAATAAATTCTGCCACTTCGGCCAACCTAACTACACCAATCATGTTAACGCTCCCGCTTGCATTGCTTTTTGCGCAACACTCGCATCACTAAAATACTGTCTTTGACCATCAATCTCTTGATAGTCTTCATGGCCTTTCCCTGCGATCACCACAATGTCTTGATTACTGGCTAATGAAATAGCCTGCTCAATGGCTTGCTGGCGGTCCAATTCAATCAGATACGAATCAGCCAGCCCCTGCGTCATATTTTCACAAATTTTTGCCGCTGATTCGGTGCGAGGGTTATCACTTGTAAAGATAACTTGCTCAGCATTTCGCACAGAAATCTCACCCATTAACGGTCGCTTGCCAGGATCACGGTCCCCGCCACAACCTACAACCAGAATGATCTTTCCAGCATTGTGTTGCTTAACAGACTTCAATACTTGCTCAAGCGCATCTGGTGTATGGGCATAATCCACCAACACCAAAGGATCTGACTCTGCCCCCATTACTTGCTGCATACGCCCTAAAACCGGATTTAATTTTGAACAAACAGCCAAAATTCTCTTTAATTCATGCCCTTTGGCCAGCCCGTAAGCCACCACTGCCGCCACATTATAAACATTGAACCGACCATAAAGCGGAAGGAACACAGATTCTGACTCTGCTTTCCAGCAAAAAGAAACCTTCATGCCTCTTTCGTTTAATTCATCGATATTAAATCTCAAATTGGCATGCTCGGAAGCCCCATAAGTCACAACTGATGAAGCCGTCGTTTTAGCCATTAATTCTTCAGTAAAAGCATCATCAATATTCATGATGGCTAACTTCAAATTATCCCAACTAAATAATTTTGCCTTTTCATTCCCGTATGCCTGCATGGTTCCGTGATAATCCAAATGATCACGAGTCAGGTTGCTAAATATCGCCGTTTCAAATTGCACACCCGCCAAACGCTGCTGCTCTAGGCCATGACTAGAAACCTCCATGGCCACCGCATCATTACCTTCAGATAAATCTTTCAACACTGTATGAAGTTTTTCCAATGGCAACGTGGTCATGCCAGAAACTTGTAAATCATTCCATTTGCCATAACCCAACGTCCCCATTACAGCTGTCGGAACAGATAACGCTTCTAAAACTTGCGCCATGTAATAACAAATTGACGACTTACCATTGGTACCCGTCACCCCTATCACATTCATAGCATTGGTTACCGAACCCAATTGCTGGTGTAAAATATCACCTGACAGTGCCATTACATTTTCAATGGTTAACGTAGCTTCAATTACCTTTTCAGAAATCGAATGATTACAAATAACCAATTCAGCCCCTGCATCACATGCTTTTTGAATATAATCTAATTCATTATTAGCCACTGAAGGTAAGGCAACATAACAATCTCCCTTACTGACTTCACGACTATCAAAACAGATATTTTTTATCTGTATAGAATGCAAAAAATCCGGAAGGCTATTTAGCCATCCAGATAAGAATTCAAATGCGTTTTGATTCACACTGATCATATTCCCACCTTGGCGATGGTACCATCATCATATTGTGTGGGAGGAATATTCATTAATCTCAAACTGGCCTGGGTTACTCTAGAAAAAATAGGCGCGGCCACTTCACCACCATAATATTCTCGACCAGATGGATCATCCACCACCACAACTGTGACAATTTTTGGATCATTAGATGGCGCCATACCTGCAAACAACGCCAAGTAACTTTCATCCTCATAACCTTTACGGCCAACTTTGTGCACCGTGCCCGTTTTACCTGCCACTGTGTAGCCTTCCACTTTTGCTCGACGGGCAGTGCCTTTTGGCCCCACCACGGTTTCCAGCATTTGCGTCACTTGCTTGGCCACTTTTTCACTCATGACACGTTTACCAACTTCTGGTGCTTTTCTAATTAATGTTAACGGTTGCTTAACACCACCATTGGCCAACACTTGATAGGCTTGTGCCAATTGCAACGGGGTCACTGCCATGCCGTAACCAAACGACAGTGTTGCACTTTGCAATTTGCTCCATTTATTAGACGCTACGGCCACCTTGCCACTGTTCTCGCCAGGTAAACCTAGGCCCACAGGCCGGCCTAGTCCCAAGTCCTGATAAAAAGACCAAAGGTTTTCACCACCCAGTTTTAAGGCCAACTTGCTAACTCCTACGTTACTGGACTTAGTTAAAATCCCAGTAATATCTAAATCACCATAATTGCGATGATCTCGAATGGTGTTGTTACCTAAGCGCATATATCCTGGGTGCGTATTTATATGGGAATTAACATTTACTTTGCCCGCCATTAGGGCCGCGGCAACGGTAAATGGTTTTACCGTTGATCCCGGTTCAAAAATATCCGTCACGCTGCGGTTACGCACGGCTGCGGCATTCAACTCTGAACGATTATTAGGATTAAACGCAGGCTGATTAACCAATGCCAAAATTTCGCCAGATGCCACATCAACCATCATTAAAGAACCGGCTTTGGCCCCATGCTGCTTAACCGACGCTTTTAATTCGCGATACGCTTGATACTGCAAGCGCAAATCAATGCTCAACATTAACTCATTACCTGATTGAGCCGGTTTAATGACCCCCAAATCTTTTACTAAGCGGCCCAAACGATCTTTCACCGACCGCCCAACACCCAAATCTCCTTGCAACCAATCATCATATGCTAACTCTGCGCCCTCTATTCCCGTCTCATCTATATTGGTAAAACCCACAATATGGCTAGCCACTTCTGCAGCAGGATAAAAACGCTTGTACTCTTGCTCTAAACCAATCCCGGGAAGGTTCAGCTCTGCAATTTTATTAGCCTGCCCTGGAAACATATGGCGCTTTAAATAAATAAATTCTCGATTGGCACTTTTATTAATGCGCTGCTTCAAAGCTTGTGTCGTCATACCTAAGTGAGCCGCAACAGCCGAAACATCGATACCATCTTTCAAAATTTGTTTTGGGTTTGCCCAAATACTCTTCACTGGCGTACTAACCGCTAACGGCTCGTTGTTGCGATCCACAATCATGCCGCGATAAGCGGGTAACTTATGATCACGCACCACACGCTTTACGCTTTCGTTTTGCAAAAAGTCCGTTTCTAAAACCTGTAACTGAGTCACCCGCAACAACAAAACAGTAAACAGCAACAAGCCGGCTGCCACTACTGTGTAGTGGCGCCAGCTGCTAAAATGCTCTGAATACTGGTTCTTACTGCCCATGTATTTGAATTACCCGTGTATTATTTTTATTTGGGAACACCATATTTAATTTCTGCCTTGCCATTCTTTCTACGCGACTTGGCGCGGCCAAGGTGCTGTACTCCAACATCAAACGCCCATACTCTTCTTGCAAGCGATTGTGCTCATTACCCAATGCTTGCCATTCATGACTTAGTTTACGATGTTCAAAACTGCCATTTATCACAAACACAGCACTCACCAATAACACCAGCACACTGACTTTTATCTTTAATGGCATTACGGCAATAAACCTAAACTGGCTTTTCAGCAATACGCATAATGGCACTTCTTGAGCGTACGTTTACATCCACTTCTTCTTTACTTGGCTTCACAGCCTTGCCTATATGTTTTATTTCTTTAGGAAAGTCCGCTTCCATTACCGGGATATCTGGGGGTAATTGCGGCCCCTTCTCTTTATCTCGAATAAACCGTTTAACCATTCGATCTTCTAAAGAGTGAAAGCTAATCACGACCAATCGCCCATGCTTATCCAAACTGTCAGTGGCATACTGTAATGCGTCTTGTAAATCGCCCAGCTCATTATTCAAATAAATACGCATCCCTTGAAACGCACGGGTAGCCGGGTGTTTATTCTTTTCCCACTTTGGATGAGCATCTTTAATTACTTGAGCCAAATCCAGTGTGCGCTCAAAGGGCTCTAATCGTCTGCGCTCTACAATGGCTTTAGCTAAACGTCGACTGCAACGCTCTTCACCAAATTGATAAAACACATCTGCAATCTCTTCTTCTTTTGCGCTTGCGACCCATTGGGCAGCGGTTTGACCCGCCTCCGTATTCATTCGCATATCAAGCGGGCCGTCTTTCATAAAGCTAAAGCCTCGCTCCGCCTCATCTAACTGAGGGCTGCTCACACCTAAATCCATTAAAATGCCTGCAACAGGCTTATCTTCACCTTTTAATGCGATCCAGTTTTTCAAATCTGCAAAAGAACCATGGCAAATACTGAACCGAGAATCTTCCGCCTCTAATTCTTTACCGGTTTGAATGGCCCTTGGGTCTTTATCTATACCTATCAATCGCCCCTTTTCAGATAACTTCTCCAATACCAAGCGACTATGACCGCCACGACCAAAGGTGCAATCCACATATAACCCATCTGGATCTTTCACCAGAGCATCAACGGCTTCATTTAATAATACGGTTATATGTTCACTCATAGTGATAAGTTCATTAACTCTTCTGGTAATTCGGTTTCATCACGCATGGCTTCAAGGTAGCTTTGACGACGGTCACTCCAGTGCTCTTCGTCCCACAATTCAAATTTATTCCCTTGCCCCATCATGATCATTTTCTTTTCAAGTCCAGCGTATTCTCGCAACGGTGCAGGTAGCAGTAATCGGCCATTAGCATCCATATCAATGTCAGTGGCATGACCGATGATTAATCGTTGAATTCTTCTTGCGGCAGGATTGAAGCTAGGCAATGCCTCAATTTTAGCTTGTATTGGCTCCCATTCATTCAATGGGTACACCAGTAAACACTTCTCTTCAGTATCAATCGTGACAATTAAAGCGCCATCGTTGCTCTCATGCAACAATTGACGGTAGCGGGCGGGGATAGCCATACGGCCTTTCGCATCCAGATTTATATTATGCACACCCCTAAACATTTTTTTATCGCCCTTTACCCAAAAAATCCCACATTTACCCACAAAACTACACTTCTGCACACTATAGAAACAGAACCCGGTCATTGCAAGGCGTGAGTACAAGAATTAGGCTTTCTGGCCCAAAAAGAACACGATTAGTGAGGAAAGACGGTTATTTGAGACTTAGACTGATTTGCTATAAAAAATGAAGGCGCTAGAGGTCATTCAGAAAGACGATAAAGCCTGCGAGCCAACCTATAAATAGAACGACGAATCAGACCTTGAATGGGCACATTTTTCAGATCCACCAGAATATAATCAAATGGTTCACCAAAATCACACCAATTATCATAAGTGGTCAAAACCTTCGCTCCGTACCTGCGCTGATACAACCTAGACAACCCCCCTTTTACACGGGCATGAGCGGTTACAAATTGATAGTCGAATCGATGCAGATCTACCGCCATTTCATGCATTAGAAAATCCAATACTTGAGGCGATCTGACGTCTTGCATCACACCAACACTGTCCATATAAAAGGTAATATCGATTTTATCCAACAACGCATCACCCTGTAATAGTTCTGAACAGGTATTCTCTTCACTCAGATGATCACCCTTTAGAACGCCAACAGCCTTCCGCCCATATCGAAGAATGAGTCCATGAGCATACTCACTTAAAAAGAAATCATGCAATGCAGAAGGTGAATCTTGCATATCTTGAGGAAAAACGGCTTTTTCAACTTCAGCCACAATGCGAACCTGCTCTGGCGTTGAGACCACCTCGCAGTAAAAGGCCAGATTTAATCGATTCAAATTGCTTAAATAGGTATCCATGCCCAAATTTTCCCACTTAAAATTAAAAACCCGCAGGCATAACTGCCTACGGGTCATAATAAAAGAGACGATCTATAAGCCGGGTTCTGTCACCTCGAAAGGCGGCAATCATTCATCTAGGCCTTAAATCACTCTAAGGCTCAAGCAACCTACCCGTTCCCAACGCGGGCCGCGCCAATAGGAACCTATTTGGTCTTGCTCCGAGTGAGGTTTACCATGCCACGAACCATTACTAGCCGCGCGGTGCGCTCTTACCGCACCCTTTCACCCTTACCTGTTCCAATACAAGATTGGCCATCGGCGGTATACTCTCTGCTGCACTGGCTGTTAGCTTTCGCTACCCAGACGTTATCTGGCACCCTGCCCTTTGGAGCCCGGACTTTCCTCCCCTATCGATTAATTCAATAGCGGCGACTGCCCGATCGTCTCAGGGCGCAAGGATACTCTGGTAGAGAAATAGATCAAGAAAGAGTTTGTAATATAGAAAAGGTTTTCAAGAAGTGAAAATCATCATGTGGAGCCAGCAGTTTTGTCCTCCCCTAGAAATTAATTTTCTAGCGGCGACTGCCCGATCATCTCAGGGCGCAAGGGTACGCTTAAATTGGTTTTGTTCAAGGGGGAATTAACACTGTTAAATTAAGGAGACAACTAGTGGAGCCGCAGTTTTGTCCTCACCTATCGATTGATTCAATAGCGGCGACGGCCCTGTCATTTCAGACTACAAGATCAAGCTTGAATTAGTTTAATCCACTAAGTATCTAGCGCTTTTTCTCTTTCTTCTTTTCATTCATAACCGAGCGCACCATTTTCCCAAACTGTTTATCTTTTTCTCTACGTTGAGCCAGAGTGGCAGAATTTAAAGCGTCTTCTCTTTGCAGTTTCTGAAAACTCGATAAGCGCCTTAACTCTAACTCACCACTGGAAATGGCCGCTTGCACGGCACAACCAGAATTTTCTGGTAAATCATTATCATGACTGCAATCAGAAAACTTACAGGACTGACCTAAGGCTATGATGTCCGAAAAGGTTTCTTCAATGCCTTCATCCACATTCGCCAGTTGCAGTTCTCGCATACCCGGTGTATCAAGCAATAACCCACCAGCTAAAACATCTCCGCTAGGAATTAAATTTAAGGAACGGCCAGTAGTGGTATGCCGACCCTTGCTATCGTCTTCACGAATACCCGCAGTGGCCAATACCTGTTTACCCACCAATAAATTGGTCAAGGACGATTTCCCCACACCAGATGAACCCAGTAGAGCCATGGTTTTGCCTGGTTTGCACCAAGCAGAAAACTGGCTTAACTCAGATTCATCTAAGGCATTTACCGTCACCACCATTAAATAAGGGTCCAAACTTTGAACCTGTTGCACGTAATGCTCGCGTTTTTCTTCCGATTCGCACAAGTCCACCTTGGTTAATACCACCACAGGTTCAACCTTGGCCTCATTGGCCAATACTAAATAGCGCTCTATACGGTTTAAACTAAAATCATGATTTAACGAACTCACAATAAACACCGTATCCACATTCGCCGCGATTAATTGTGTTTTGGCTTTTTCACCGGACGCCTTGCGCTGGAAAACCGTTTTCCTATCCAATACTCGGCGCACAGCCAAATCATGATCCAATAACAACCAATCACCAACTGTAATAGCCGCATCCATGTGAACAGGGTAAGCAACGATTACGGATTTATTATCTAAAGCCACCAGCAATTGTGACCTGTGCTGCTCTATGACTCTGGCAGGTACATAATCATCCCATTCATCTAGGGAAAGCTGTTGTATAAAATCATTCCCCCAACCTAGTTCAGGCAGGGATGCAACCATCATTTCTGTTTGATTTTTTGAACCCATGAACTCCCCTCAAGTATAAAAAAACCAGTAAAACTACTGGCCTTTTTCACGCATCTGCATCTTGATTATTAGAATAAAAATACCACGCTAATACTTGTGGTGGTATCTGTTTTTTCTTTATCTGCTGCCACTTCACTATTATGAGTCACCAAATAAGACGCCTTTAAGTTTAAATTTCCCATTAGCTTTGAAGTAATTGCTGTTTCTGATTTAGACAACGTATTTGACCCCTCTTCAAAAACCACTTCAGAACTTAAACTTTGATTAAATTTGGCACTATCACTTAACGTATTTTCATAAGCCAAAGCCAACCTCAGCATACTGGATTCATCAGCTACGCCGCTATTCGATTCATTAAAGGTATAGCCGGGCCCCACACTGTATTTAAAGTGAGACGTATCAGTTGAAAATAATTGATCGCTGTAACCAAATGCAACAGAACTTTGATATTTGAATCCACTAAAGCGATCATCTGTGTAGGAGCCATACACAAACAATGCACTTTTCTTTTTGTTCAATTTATAATTGCTTTGAGCAGAGATAAAATACTTTTCTGCTGTTACTTCTGTTTCTTTCACACCATCATTATCTAGCCTGTCTTCTTTATAAAGAGAATCAAACAAGTATTCATTTTCCCAGTTCTGAGTCTCATGCTTTAGTGCAACCTTTCCTTTAAATGAAGCAGTCTCTGTATTACCCGAAGTAAGAATCACCCCTAACTCAGCCTCGGCCCTAACTTCCTGAGCAACCCCCTTCTGTTGAGTAGTGCTTTCAGCCTGAGCGCCTGCAGTCCAACCCACCAGTAAAGCCAATAATGACAATTTAATTTGCGTCATGATTTCTCCCTATCATTTATATGCGCCAAGTTAAGCCGAATTATTCTAACTCAATGCAAAATTATGGACAAAAAAAAAGCTAACGGGCAAGCGTTAGCTTTTTAAAGCGAATAAATAAAGCAGTCTATGGCGGTTAGCCGCGACCAACCATGCCACGAGAGATCACTTCCTTCATAATTTCAGAGGTACCTGCGTAAATAGTCTGTACACGGGCATCCACATAAAAGCGTGAAATAGGATATTCAAGGGTATAACCATAGCCGCCAAACAATTGCAGGCATTCGTTCACTACTTTGCACTCCATTTCCGTAGCGCTTAGCTTCAGAATTGACGCTTCTTCTGTGGTCATTTTACCTTCACGATAACGCACTTTGCACTGCTCAATATAAGATCGGCACAGTTCCATTTGAGTTTTCAATTCAGCTAATTTAAATCGGGTATTTTGGAATTGAGCAATCGATTGGCCAAAAGCCTTGCGCTCTTGAACATAATCAATTGTTAAAGCCAATGCGCCATCCGCTGCCCCCATGGATTGAGAAGCAACCCCTAATCGCTCGCGGGGAAGTTCTTGCATCAAATAAACAAAACCTTTGCCCTCTTCACCCAGCATAGCACTATGGGGCACCCGCATATCTTCAAAAAATAGCTCGGCCGTATCACCTGCGTGTTGACCTATTTTTTCGATTTTATTACCACGAGAAAAACCTTTGGTCTCAGTATCCACTATGAATAATGATATGCCTTTTGATCCTGCCGAAGGATCCGTTTTAGCACATACAATCACCAAGCCGGCCTGCAGGCCATTGGTGATAAAGGTTTTTGAACCATTGATGATCCAGTCATCCCCATCACGTACCGCATGAGTTCGCATTCCCGCCAAATCACTGCCAGCCCCAGGCTCTGTCATAGCAATGGCACCTACGGCTTCGCCTGTCACCATTTTTGGCAACCAATAATCTTTCTGCTCTTCATTTCCAATATGGTCAATATAAGGGGCCACAATATTGCCATGAATATTAATGCCACTGGCTAAACCACCAAACCCCATTCTTGCCGCTTCTTGTAATAGAATTTGACTCACTTCAAAGTCGGCTGCCGCTGCACCATACTTTTCATCTAGATCAACGCATAACAAACCCGCTGCACCCAAAGTATTCCATAGCGCTCTTGGTGCCTCGCCCTTTCGCTCCCACTGTTCATAATGGGGTGCAACTTCTTGCTCTAAAGCACGAACAATCATGTCGCGGAATAATTCTAAATCTTCACTGACAGCCGTCATAAGCTCTCTACCTGTTGTTATTTTATGATTCTCTTAAACATATTTTGTATCGCGCTTAATTTTCAGGCAATGGCTATTTCGGTAAAAGCGCTCGATGTCCGAAAATCATGTTTAATTTGGCAGTTTTTAACAATGCTAGAAATGATTGTGACCATGAAACATCAAAGCCCGCTATGATTCCATAACGGGCTTTGTTAAATGCTCATATAAAAAACGGTAGTACAAGGTTTATTCTTTTTGCTCTAACGCCAATTGATACAGTTGGTTCTTTTTAAACCCAGTATGTTTAGCGGCTAATGCAGCGGCCTTTTTCATTGGCAGCTCTTCTGAAAGCAACACGACCAAATCAATGGCATCCTGCGGCACATCTAACTTCTTCTTTGCCAGGGCTCCGCGAATCATAACCACAAATTCACCACGCTGCTGATTGCTATCTGCCTCCATAGTGGCAAGAATACTGACAACAGTACCTCGTAAGAATGTTTCAAATGTTTTGGTTAGCTCCCTGGCAACCACAATCTCTTTGTCCTCACCCAACTCATTCTGCAAATCTTTTAAGCTTTCTAGAATACGATGAGGAGACTCATACACCACCAAGGTACGTTCTTCATTTTTTACCGAGGCAAAATACTGTTTACGACCTGACGTTTTAGCCGGTAAAAAACCATCAAATATAAAGCGATCCGTCGGCAAAGCCGCTGCGCATAAAGCCGTAATAACCGCGCATGCTCCTGGCACAGGTATCACATCAAACCCCGCATCAGCCACTTCTTTGGCCACATGGAATCCAGGGTCGGCGATCAACGGGGTTCCGGCATCACTAACCAATGCCACATTCATGCCTGACTGCAGCTTCTCTACAATCGTGCCCGCAGCAAATGCTTCATTATGATCATGAGCGGCCAATAGCGGTTTTTGAATACCAAGGTGATTAAGCAGCCTTTTAGTATGGCGAGTGTCCTCTGCTGCAATAATGTCGACCATTTCTAACACTTCCTGTGCTCGAATCGTGATATCAGCCAAATTTCCTATGGGTGTAGCCACCACATAGAGCTGATTTTCTGCCATAATGCCCGCCTTATCGATTTAACTATTATTAAGTGGATTATGTTGAATTTTCGCTTCTGTGTCTTTTTTATCTTCGTTTTAATGCTGGCAGCTTGTTCTAGCCAGCCAAAACAAGCGACTCAACCAAGTATTACTGCTAAAGACGACCATATCTTGGTTCAAATCGAGCAGTTACTGATGGAGCAGCGCTACCTAGATGCTGAAGATGCCCTTAACGAAATTGATGTTTATAGCTTAAGCCAACTAGAAAAAACTAACTTCTATTGGCTTAGCGCACAATTAGCCGTTTACCTTGGTCGTGGCAACGATGCCATTACGGCCATGAATGCCGTTCCACCAGGTGCTTTTGCACAGCTGGACTATGTTGATGCTAACGCCCCAAGCTTTTTACGCGCTACCGCATTGCATCTTCAAGGGCAGTTCATTGCCAGCGCTAGAGAGCGCATGTTCTTGTCCGGTGTACTCACAGATGCACTTTACGACCAAAACCATCAAGCCATCTGGAACAGCTTGCTACAAGCTGACGAATCCAATCTCAGTAAGTTAGCCAGTAAAACAAGCACACCGTTATTTAAAGGCTGGTTAGACTTAGCCCTTATTATCAAGCGCAACCAAATCGACATTGATAAACAGCTAAGCAAATTACGCACATGGCAAATTCAATATGAGAATCACCCGGCCGCCAAAGAGCTACCTGGCGATTTAGAATTATTAGAAGAATTTGTTGAGAACAAAGCTAAATACATTGCGGTCATGCTGCCATTAAGTGGCAAATTAGCCGCCACTGGCACCGCCTTAAGAGATGGGATCATGGCCGCGTATTTTCAAGCAAAAAAAGCGGGGGCCAGCGTCCCCGAAATTCGCATTTATGACACATCAAAAACTAAAGACTTTTGGAGTCTTTACAAGCAAGCTATTTTAGATGGCAACGAGCTTGTCATCGGACCACTTGCTAAACACTCAGTAACCCGTCTTCAGCAAGAAAGCCGCCTACCAGTGCCGACGCTTGCGTTGAATTACGGCAAACGAGATGCCACTGAAAACCCTGATCAATTATTTCAATTTGGCCTTGCGGTTGAAGATGAAGCTGAATTAGCAGCCCTTTATGCACGTCAACAAGGACACCAAAATGCAGTTGCCCTCGTCCCTAAAGGACCCTGGGGGGAACGTGTATTCAAGCGTTTTAGCAAAACTTGGCAAGCCCAAGGTGGACGACTCATCGAGGCACAGTTCTTCAGTGGCAAAGGGGATTACAATAAGGTCATCAGCCAATTGTTCGCTATTGATGACAGTGAAAGACGCGCACGTAACTTACGTCGCCAACTGGGTAAGCGTGTTGAGTTTCAAGCTCGCCGCCGTGAGGACATCGACTTTATTTTTGTAGCAGCTCTCCCTCAGCAGGCACGTCAAATCAAACCGACCTTGGCGTTTAACTTTGCCAAAGACATTCCCATGATCGCCACCAGCCAGATTTATTCCGGCAAACCATCAAAAGTAAAAGACCGTGATTTGAACTCAGTGGTCTTTTGTGACATTCCATGGATGCTAGAAAACAGTAAACTTAAACTCCAAATTCACAAGCTTTGGCCTAAATCTAAAGGGGGCTTAGACCGCTTATATGCCCTTGGTATAGATGCGTTTCAGTTATACCCAAGACTGGGCCAGATTAAAGTGTTAAAAAATAGCAGTATTCACGGACAAACCGGTCAACTGGCAATGGATCGCCACGGACAAATCATTCGCTCTTTACCTTTCGCCGTTTTTGAAAAAGGTTTAGCGAAAAAGACACAAGGATATGTGGCCCATGCTGAAAGCCAACAAGGTACTGCAAAAGGTTTTTAAAAAATCAGGTAAAAAGCCAAGCTCTGAAAAGAATTCAAAGCGGGATGACGGCCAGTATTTCGAAAGCAAGGCCTGTACATATTTAAAACAACAAGGGCTTAAATTAAAAGCTCGTAATGTGAACTTCCCCACAGGGGAAATTGACTTGATTATGCTAGATGGCGCGCAACTGGTTTTTGTTGAAGTGCGCTTTCGCCAACATAAAGAATTCGGTGGCGCTGCCGCAAGTGTTGACTGGCACAAACAAAATAAATTAATTAAAACCGCCCAGCTGTATTTACAACAACAGTTTGGCAACCAACCCCCAAGCTGTCGCTTTGATGTTATCGCCATCGAGGGCACAAAAGCACAGTTTGAAGTGAGCTGGATTAAGAATGCCATTAGCTAGCGTTTATTCGTCAGCCTAGGTATGCTTTAGAAAAATAAAGAGACGACTTTATGCATTTTCAAGATCGAATCAAATCACATTTTCAGGCTAGTGTAGAAACCAAACAAAAAGCCACTGAGATTTTGGCCCCGGTTATCGAGCAAGCCAGTGAAAGTATGGTAAACGCTTTATTAAGCGGCGGTAAAATCCTTACCTGTGGTAACGGTGGTAGCGCGGGTGACGCTCAGCACTTTTCATCAGAACTATTAAACCGCTTTGAACGTGAGCGCCCAAGCTTACCTGCCATCGCTTTAACCACAGATAGCTCAACCGTTACCTCTATTGCCAACGACTACAGCTATAACGAGATTTTCTCAAAACAAATACGCGCACTGGGCAACTCTGGTGACGTGCTTTTAGCCATCTCTACCAGTGGCAACAGCGCTAACGTGGTACAAGCCATTCAAGCGGCCCACGATCGAGAAATGCGTGTGGTGGCCCTGACCGGTAAAAACGGTGGAGACATGGCCTCTTTGCTATTGCCTGAAGATATTGAGATTCGCGTGCCAAGCGATGTCACCGCCAGAATACAAGAAGTGCACTTGGTTGTGATTCACTGCCTGTGCGACTTAATCGACTGGCAGCTATTTGGCCCAATGGAATAACCGCGATTAAATTAACACACATAAAAAAAGCCTGCTAAAGCAGGCTTTTTTTATGTGTGGCAGTTAAGGCTAAAAAGCTACTTAACCACGGTCAGAGAAGGTCGACCAATTGAGGTGACTTTTTCACTGCCTAACGGCGCTTTTGGCACTTCTTTCAATGGCTCTGGTGGTGGCGTATTAGGATCAGGGGCTCCGGCTTCATTTCCAAAGACCATTCCCTCACCATTCTCTTTGGCATAAATTGCCAAAACCGCAACAATAGGCACGTAAACATTCTGTGTCACACCCGCAAAGCGCGCATTAAAACTCATGGCGTCATTGTTAATTAACAAATCACGCACCGCACTTGGACTCACATTTAAAACAATCTGCCCATCATTCACATGTTCCATTGGAACCTGTACACCAAGAATATTGGCATCAACAAGAACGTATGGCGTGCAGTCATTATCTAAGACCCACTCATACAATCCACGCATCAAATATGGGCGAGAAGGGTTCATTCGCGAATTTCTCTCTCTGCTTCAGACAAGCTAGCTTGGAAAGATTCACGCTCAAACAAACGATCCATGTACTCATGAAGATCTTTCGTTTGCTTCTCAGGCAAATCAATACCCAGCATAGGTAAGCGCCACAATAGAGGGGCGGTTACACAATCCACAATGCTGTATTCATCACTCATGAAATAAGGCTTTTCAGCAAAAATTGGTGAAGTTGTGATTAGGCTTTCACGTAATTCTTTACGAGCGGCAATCACTGCATCATCATCTTTGTTCGCAATAATGATATCAGCCAGTGTGCACCAGTCGCGCTGAATACGGTATAACCATAAACGACTTTCCGCACGAGCTACCGGGTAAACAGGTAGCAACGGAGGATGAGGGAAACGTTCATCCAAATATTCCATCATGATGCCCGGCTCATACAAAACTAAGTCACGATCGATTAGAGTTGGAACACTGTTATAAGGGTTCAAAGACGCTAAATCTTCAGGAGGATTGTTCGGGTCAATATCATGAATCTCTACCGCTACGCCTTTCTCAGCAAGAACGATACGTACACGATGACAATAATGGTCGATGCCATCCGAAAAGAATGTCATGGAAGAGCGCTTGGCCACTACACCCATAAAGGTTTTCCTCAAAAAAATATATAAAACTCGGCCGCCGATTATACATGATCAAGAGGATCTTGTGGGATTTATATGCAGATACGCCATAACGACTTGGAAAATAGCGGATATGGTCTATGGCTCAATCATAGCTAGCCACATACCTTTGTAGCAAAAACAAAAAAAGCCCCAGCTTTGCAGCTGAGGCCTTTCACATCAATCCTGGAAATTCAGTGATTAATGAATGTCACGCCAGTACTCACGGTTTAAGTAGTAAACCGGAATAAATAAGATAACTAGGAACAACAGAACCCAATAACCCATGTTTTGACGCTCTAGAGCCATTGGCTCTGCCATGTATACCAAGAAGTTTGTTAGATCAGCAACAGCCACATCAAACTCTTTTTGGTTCAATTGACCAGCTTCTTCTAAGAACAATACACCATCTTGGTCTTCTGTTAATTCCTGACCAGTAAGTGGGTCAAAGCCCACTACAACCGGCGCAGTACCTTTAACTTGCTTACCTTGAAGGCCTTCAAGCACGTGAGGCATACCCACATCTTTAAATACTGTATTATTTACACCGTATGGACGAGATGCATCTGCGTAGAAACTACGAAGATACGTGTATAACCAGTCAGCGCCTCGCACACGTCCTACCAGAGTTAAATCTGGAGGCGTTGCACCGAACCATTTTTTAGAATCTTCCGGACGCATTGCGATTTCCATCAGATTCCCAATTTTGGTTTCAGCAAAGATTAGGTTTTCAGACATTAAGTCTTCTGGAATACCCAAGTCTTTAGCAACACGGTTATAACGTGCAAACTTAGTGCTGTGACAGCCCATGCAGTAGTTTGCAAACACTTGCGCACCACGTTGCAAAGACGCTTTATCTTCTAAATCCACCCTCATGTCATCAAGGTGAACATTACTGCCGCCAGCCGCGAAAGCAAAAACCGGCATAATGGCAAAAACAATTGCAATTAACTTTTTCATTAGCCTTTACACTCTCTCTGGTACTGGTTTGGTTTTTTCATTCTTTGAAATGTACGGCAGCGTAATAAACCAAGCGAAGTATACCACTGTACCGATTTGCCCCAGAATCTGATAAAGACCAGACGCAGGCTTAGTACCCAACCAAGTTAACAATGCAAAGAAAATGGCAAATACAACTAGGTTAATACGGGAGATTAATCCCTTATAGCGCCATGACTTAACGGGGCTACGATCTAACCAAGGAAGTACGAATAGAATGGCAATCGCCGCACCCATGGCAATCACACCGCCAAGCTGAGAGTTGATTGGACCAATATCAAACGTGATCGCACGTAGAATTGTGTAATAAGCACCAACATACCAAACCGGAACGATATGCTCAGGTGTTTTTAATGGGTTAGCCTCTTCAAAGTTAGGCTTCTCAAGGAAGTAACCACCACCTTCAGGGAAGAAGAACAGTACAAAACAGAATACAAATAGGAAAACCACAATACCCACTAAATCATGAACAGTGTAGTAAGGGTGGAAAGGAACACCGTCTAATGGCGCGCCGTTTTCATCTTTGTATTTTTTGATGTCTACGCCGTCAGGGTTGTTAGAACCCACTTCGTGTAGCGCAAGAATGTGTAAAATCACTAGAGCAACGATTACAAGCGGTAACGCAATTACGTGCAGAGCAAAGAAACGGTTTAATGTGATACCTGAGATCAAGAAGTCACCACGAACCCACTCAACCAAATCAGGACCAATGACAGGAATCGCACCAAACAACGAGATAATTACCTGAGCACCCCAGTAAGACATTTGACCCCAAGGCAGTACGTAACCCATGAAGGCTTCAGCCATTAACATTAGGTAGATGAACATACCAAAGATCCAGATAAGTTCACGAGGCTTCTGGTATGAGCCGTACATCAAGCCACGGAACATATGCATGTAAACAACTAGAAAGAAGAAAGAAGCACCGGTGGAGTGCATATAACGCAGCAACCAACCCAGCTCAACATCACGCATGATGTACTCAACTGAAGCAAACGCGCCTTCTGCCGTTGGCGTGTAAGACATGGTCAACCAAACACCTGTTAGGATTTGGTTAGCCAACATCAGCATCGAGAATACGCCAAAGAAGTACCAGAAGTTAAAGTTCTTCGGTGCATAGTACTTAGACATATGCTTTTCGAACGTAACAGTCACAGGAAGACGGTGGTCAACCCATGCCATAAAATCTTGCATCTTACTCATTATGAATTCTCCTCATCAACACCGATGATCAAGGTGTTCTCATCCAAGTAAGAATGAGGTGGTACCGCTAAGTTTTTCGCAGCTGGAGAGCCTTGGAATACGCGACCAGCCAAGTCGAAACGAGAACCGTGACAAGGGCAAAAGAACCCCCCTTTCCAGTTGTCATCAAAAGGCTCAGGCTTCACTTCAGGGTAAAATTTCGGAGCACAACCAAGGTGAGTACAAACACCTTCGATTACAGCAATTTCAGGCTTACGAGAACGCTGAACATTATCTGCATAAACTGGCTGCTGACCCTTGTCTTCATTATTAGGGTCTTTAAGACTATCTGCCAACCCTTCTAAGAAACCAACGCTTTCATCTGTGCGATTTACGATGTAAACCGGCTTACCACGCCAAGCAACAGTGATCATTGCACCTGGTTCAACTTTACTAATATCTGCTTTTGCAGGTGCGCCAGCCGCTTTTGCTTTTTCGTTTGGAGCCCAAGACTTCACAAACGGGACAGCAACGCCCACGGCACCTACACCACCACCTACCGCCGTTGTGGCGATAAGGAAGCGGCGTCGGCCATTATTTACGCCATCATTACTCATTCTGGCATTCTCCCATCAACTTTTTTTGAGTTCTGTGCAGCATAGGCTGCTTAATTCTTTTTAGTACAAATCTCACGCAACAAAGATAACGCTAAAGAAATTCACACCGATTAAAAGGCCTATATTCGCCAACCATCTAATTACTAAAGCACATACAGAGGGTTAGCGTAAAAAATTCGGCACAAATAGTAATGAAATGTCACCTTTCTTACAAGAAGGCATATCAATTTATAGCGACTTAAATTGATATAACCCCTTGTTTTAAGACAAAAAAAAACGTCCAGATCGAAATCTGAACGTTTTTTTGAGCAACAGCCCAAAAACGAATTAACGTTTTGAGAACTGAGGCTTCTTACGTGCTTTACGTAGACCAACTTTCTTACGCTCAACTTCACGGTCATCACGAGTAACGTAACCCGCTGCGCGTAGTGAAGGACGTAGAGTCTCATCGTATTCCATAAGAGCACGAGTGATGCCGTGACGGATCGCACCAGCTTGACCAGAAGCACCACCACCAGAAACAGTGATGTACAAGTCAAATTTTTCAGTGTTTTCAGTCAGAACAAGCGGCTGACGAACAACCATGCGTGAAGTTTCACGACCAAAGTATTCTTCTAAAGAACGCTTGTTGATAACAATCTTGCCAGAGCCAGGGCGTAAAAATACGCGAGCTTTTGAAGATTTACGACGGCCAGTGCCATAGTTTTGATTTGCTGCCATGATATAAGCCTCTTAAACCTTAAGTTCTTTTGGTTGTTGTGCAGTATGTGGATGCTCAGTACCAGCATACACTTTCAACTTAGTGAACATTGCACGACCTAGAGGGTTCTTAGGAAGCATGCCTTTCACAGCTAGCTCAACTACACGACCAGGCTTACGCGTTTGAAGGTCGTTGAAGTTTATTTCACGCAGGCCACCAGGGTAACCAGTGTGACGGTAATACATTTTATCCAGTGCCTTTGCACCAGTAACCGCTACTTTATCAGCATTGATAACGATGATGTTGTCACCAGTGTCAACGTGAGGCGTATATTCTGGCTTATGCTTACCACGAAGGTAAGTAGCAACTAGAGTAGCTAAACGACCTAGAGTGGCGCCTTCAGCGTCAATCACAAACCATTCGCGTTTTACAGTTTCGGGTTTTGCAGTATATGTTTTCATAATATTTCTTTATTCCGCCTAATCAGCATGTTACCTACAACGACCGGGTTATCCAGAAGGAGCAACACAGTGTTAGGGCTTCGTTCGGGGAAACGATGGCGGCGGATTATACATAACCTATTTAAGGATTTCACCTTTTTTTTGCACACGGACGTGCTTATGCCCTGAAGGCCATGGATGGCCGAGAAGGGCTTTACACATGGATACGCATTTTTATGCCCTTGAGGCCCCACAATCACAACTCTGTCAACGTGTCCCACCAATAAAAAAGGGGCCTATTCAGCCCCTCAACCCTGTCACTCATTTAATGCCAAGCACCATCAATAACGCTCACCCTCTTTAAAGTGCATCAGCCCCCAAGTAAGGGACAGCAATGCCACCACTAAATTCAGCAGTATGGCCACTACCATTCGCCCCTGTTGATCCGGGCTATCGTTATCCCCCAGCAAGCCGCCACTATAAAAAGCAATCACAGACCCAGCAAACGCCACTAACAACATGCTAATCAAGAAGTA